>NZ_JAPTGC010000004.1 GCF_026891935.1 Methanocorpusculum vombati
TGTTGCAGGATACGGGATGAGTGGGAGCTTCGCGAGCATTTGCCGTCGCGCTTGCGACAGCAACGCCGCCCGCCCAGCTCTGGGCGGGATGGCGAGCGACGAAGAGCAAATGCGACGAGCGAAGCCGCGGCGCGAAGCGCCGCATCTGCGTTATCTGCGTTTTCTTTTTCAGGTATCCCACCCGCCACCAACTCACCTACAATTTTTCAGAAAAAACTACTAAATACGTTTATCACATCACAGAAAAAACACGGCCTATCGCTTCGCTTACGGAACACACGGAAAAATCTGCCCCTCAAACACAAACACACTGCACGAACTCTCCCGCCACGCCGACGGCGGAAGCCCCGCCTTGATACAGGTCTGGCTGAGAAACTCCGACGGCGTCCACTCATACTCCAAAGCAACCTGCGGCAGCAAAAGCCCGCTGCGGCTGCCCGCCTTCACAATCAGCCCGTGACGTCCCACCTCCACATACTGCCAGCGTTCCGCAGGCGGGCAGATCAACGCCTCGGGCGGCGTAAGAACCGTCACCTCCAGACAAATATCCGCAAGCTCCGCAGGCCCGACCGGCTGAAACCGCGGATCCCGCACCGCCGCAGAAACCGCCGCATCCTCCAGAGCCTCCGAAAGCGGCATCACCGGATACGGAATCCCGATACAGCCCCGCAGCTCCCCAAACTCCGTCAGCGTCACAAACACGCCCCGGGGATGGGCAAACGCCGGAGGATACACAATCTCCTCAACCGGCTTTCGCCGTACCGCCGCCTCCACCAGCTCTCTCGCCCGGGCAACCGCAAACGCCCCGTCAGCATCCGTCAGAAGATCCATGATACTCTATTGTCCGGGAAAAGGTATCAATTGCATCATCCAAGAATCCTTGCCGGAACCGCATAGGTAAAACTCCCCCCGCCCTGCTTTGTCAGAACCGTCAGATACTCCGCAAACACCACCGCATCCACGGTCGTCTCCTCGATCGGATGTTTCCCGGCAAACATCGCATACCCCTCCGCACCCGAAGCAACAAAACTGTTCGTCGCAAACACCAGTTCCGTCGTGGTATCATTACGGTCAAGAACTCTCCCGCTCTCCGCAAGTTCCACCGAAACAACCCGGCTTTGCGGCACGGCCTTTGCATCAATCGTCACCCGCATACCGGCAACCTGCAAAAACCTCCCGTTCGCACCCGGCAGACAGGAAACCCCGTTCTCCAGAGCCGCATACAACTCTGAGGGTGAAATACAGAGCAGCGTCACCATATTCCCGAACGGCAGCACCGTATAAGCATCGCCCAGCGTCAGATCTCCTGCAGGAAGATTCTCCCGCACCCCGCCGCCGTTTACCGCCGCAACAACCGGCAGACCTTCCCGTTCCGTACCCGCAAGTGTCGTTTCCGCATACCACCGCATCGAATCGGCAACCAGATCACCGAGCGGCATCTCCTGCATCCGGACGAGCCGCGTCCCGTCCTCCCCGTTCGCCGCAAGCGGCGTTGCCGAGTTTCCGATAACTCTCTCATACCCTGCCCCGGACAGATCCGACAGATTCGCATACAGTGCCGCGTATGCCGGATCCGCAGTGCCGTTCCGGAGAACCGCCGCCGGAATCAGGGACGGCTCAATCGACGGCCCGTCCGCGGTAAACGTGATGTTGATCCGTCCGAGATTCTGGAAAAATGCGCCGGTCTGCACAATCGTCGTGTTTCCTACCCTGTCCTGAATCACCGTGTGACTGTGGCCGTCGATGATCAGATCAATCTCCGGCACCGCCGCCGCAAGATCATATGAGGTCGGGGACGAGGAGGGATCATTCCCGATATGCACCAGAGCCACAATCAGATCCGCGTCCTTCTCCGCAAGCCGGATCGTCTGGTTCTTCGCCGCACGGATCTCGTCCGTGCAGAGGAACTCCGCGTACGGCCCGGACGTTTCGGTCGTCGTTATCCCGAAAAACCCGATACGTTTCCCTCCGGTCTCGATGATGAGATTTCCGTCGCTGCCGAGCAGTGCCGTACCGTTCGGATAGATCGTGTTCGCCGAAAGAACCGGAAACTCCGCAAGTCCGGCAAGCTCTGCGGCATGTCCTGCTCCTTTGTCGAACTCATGGTTTCCCAGTGTCATCAGATCATAGTCTGCGGCGTTCATCAGGGTCATGACTGCCGTCCCGTTTGTGGCGGTCGTAAGCAGTGTCCCCTGCGTATCGTCGCCCGCACTTACCAGGAGGGAGTTGGGTGTTGCGCTGCGAAGGGGAATGGTGTAGGCCAGATCCGCAAGATGGCCGTGCATGTCGTTGGTGTGGTAGATGGTGATCGTTACCTCTTCGTTTCCTGCGGTTCCCATGCTTATGGCGAGAACAACCGCAAGAAGAATGACTGCCGCAGAAACGACTGCGAGATATATCCGGTTTTTCGGGTTCATTGCTGGTTCTCTTGTTTTTTATGTACGGGAGAGGAGATATACTGTTCTGTCGGCGTTGTGCCCACCCTCTGAAAAATACCCGTCTCGTATAGCAAAAACAGTTTCTGAAAATCTGTACTCAAAAACGTCATATATTTTGCATTATCGTATTGCCTCTTGAATTCTTTCGTTTCTCTGTTTCACGAAATCCATATTGCAATTTATCCAGTGAATATACTCATCAACTGTTTTGGGCAATGGGTTCTGCAAAAACTCTCCATTACCCAGCCAAAAGACTACTGACTCATAATCTGACGAAACACAATCTTGCATATAAAAGAAATCTACATATCCTTTAAAATCCACAAATAGGTCAAAGAATTCCTTATCTTTTTTCAACGTATCATAGAGGGGACTTGGCTCATCGATATAGTATTTCCTAATACATTCTAATGTTAAATCCCAACGATCTTTTATAAATGGATTACACCCTCTTGATTGATTTATTCCCCCATGCCATTTGGGAAAGATAGTTTCTCCCCCTATCGTATAAGATTTTCTCAGATAATTTTCCATAAATGATTGATAATTTGGGATAGCATTTTTGATTTCTTCAATCATGTTCCGATAACGCTCATATCGAAAACTTGCTGTAATAGAGTCACTTCCAAATCGAAAATTTTTCCATGTTAAATAATTGGAACCTGATCCAATCGATAGCTCCATATTTTCTCCATTGGGCAATTTTTTGCTCCATAACAGCTGATGGTATTTTTGTAATGTTTTACTACTTGTATCTGGGTCGTTATTTCCGGCACCAAGCCCATTGTTATTATTCCAAAAGTTTTCCCAATATCTGGGTGTATCAGTAGTAAAATCAAATTGAATGTCGATATCTCTCTTATGTAGATTCTCCATCTCTAACACATCCTCGAGTTTTAATCCGTCAATTTGTATTTATTGTAGTCAATATTCGTGAACTGGTCTATTAATTTGTCGGTTAAATTCATTTAGAAAAAGTCATCTTAATATGAGAGAGAAACAGACCAGAAAGAAAAGATGAACGTTCATCATGGTTGAAGAATTTCTGCGACTTACACTTATTTCAAATAAATTCACGTGTCAATGACTCTCAGATACTAAATTTGACTCCCTGTAAACATTATGGACGCGTTTGGACTTTTGGGATAGAGCCCTTTTCGTCATCATCTTGATAACCCCCTGACACTAATATAACAGGTACGTGAGAGGGAGCATGCGGCCGACGGTGATCATTTCGGGATCGCTGAGGAAAGTCCTCCCACCATTCAGGTAACGCAGCCGTGTGCAAGCACGGGTGGCGAGAGTCACGGCTCTGGAACAGAAACGACACGTCCTTCGCGGAGCAATGAGACGGTACCTAACCCGTCGAGCGCTGAGGCGAAGGGATCGATGGAACGGCGAATCCCTGCGGGTGCAAGTCGAAACAGGATCTGCGTGCGGCGCCTGAACGCCATGATCCAGGTACGACGCTTAGCCGAATGCCGCAACGAACAGGAGGAGGCTTACTACTCCGACTCACGTTTTTCGTAGTTCTTTTTCCGTGCAGGTGTGGTGATAGCTATATGGCAGATACGTCAAAACTTGGAACGATTCTTATTCTTGCAGTGATTTGCGTGGGCGTTGCGCTCGTCGTTTCGTCAGGGATCTCTGCATGGCAGACTTATCAGAATATTGCAGGGGACGAGGATACCACAGGTCCTTCTGTTCCACAGCCGACCATCACTGTTGCGGCGTCTCCGGAAACTCCTGCGATTCCCGTAGCCACCGTTACGTGCGTTACGCCAACGGCTGTGCAGTCTGTCTCTGCCCCTGCTGTTCCGGAAACTCCTGCGATTCCCGTAGCTACCGTTACGTGCGTTACGCCGACGGCTGTGCAGTCTGTCGCTGCCCCTGCGTCGACATCTTCTCCTTCGGCTCCGACGCCGACTCCCGCTGTAACGCCGTTTGCTGCTCCTGCGGCGGATGATCCGGTTCTCGGCACCTGGACGGGCACGAAGTCCGTCTCAATGTTTTTTGTCTCGGCGAATGGTCAGGGGACGGTGACCTTCCGCGACGATTATACCGGGGATCTCTCCGGCGAGTTCCATGGTGCGGGAATGGATGAGGTGTTTGCAAGCGGCTTTGTCTGGACCAACAACGGCGGCGGCAGCTATACGGGCAGTATCGGAACCGAGTCGATGGGATTTACGCTTGCAGGCGAGACGCTTACGATGACGATCAATCCAAAAAAGCTCGGGCTGAATGCGCTGCTCGATATGGATATCCCGGTTGAGATGCATCGCGTCTGAACCCGGACGGATTTCTTTTTTTGTACGATACTGAGGTATATAGACAGTATTTTTACGAAGATGTGCGGTCGGACTGTTCTTTGAAGTATTTGGCAGTCGGACAGGTGTTCGGCAGCTTCCCGGAATGATACTTTAATAATCCTCAGAGTAGATGGTAGTAGGAAATCATGAGTACGTTTGAGTGTACGCAGTGCGGTCTGTGCTGTCTTGGGATCGGCGAGATTGTGCGGATGGACCGCCAGATATCGAAGTACGGGTTTTATGTGAAGAACGAGGTGGTGGGCGAGACCAAAGCGGTTCTTATCACCCCCGAGTACCGCGAACTCTTTGACACCGACCACTCCATTCAGGAAGAGCATGCTGCGGCCTGCTTCTTCGTCCGCAAGCGACCGGACGGAAAGTATGTCTGCACGATTCATCCGGGCCGTCTGTTCATCTGTAAGGATTATCACTGCTGTGCGGCCCGCATCAGCAAGAACGGCGAGGAGGTTGGCCGTGTGAAAGGGAAGGTTTCGCTGGTTACCCGGGATGAGACGCTCAAAGAGATCTGGCGTGAAGGCGTCCAGAAGCAGCCGGATAAATCCCGCGAAGAGATCACCGCCCTCCTCCGCGGTCAGGGGTATTCGGTTCTGTTCTATGACGGAGAATGAGATTCCCGTTTCCGGCGGCAGTCTGCGGTGTACGGACGGGCAGATGGTGACGCCGGAGAAATGCCGGTTCTGTATGCATTCCCGCTACTTTGTGATAGATGGTGTTTCGCACCGGTCGCCCGCTCTTGCGTTCTGTCTGCGGGAACGGGTGTGTGAGGAGGTGGAGGTTTCCCGGGCGACGGCGGTCGGCTGTGCGGAGAGACGCGGCGACGGGTATGCAAGTGTGGGAAATATTCTGTCGTGACGGGATTATTTCTCAGTTTTGCGTAATCCTGTTATCCGTTACGGCGATGAGAACTGCGGCAGTTCCGGAGAGATAAGGGAAGAGTGGGCAAAGTTCTGCAGATACTCTATAAACATCCCGCCTCCACCCGAAAAGAACTTGCCGGACACCTTTCCCTCTCCGCCGTTTCCCTCCGCTGGTACCTCCGGACGTTTACGAACAAAAAACTGCTGACCACCACAAAAGACGGACACGAACTCCGCTACTCACTTACCGGCGAAGCAAAACAGATCTACGAACTCCTGATCCTCACAGACGAACCTGCCCCGCAGGCAACTGCCTGAAACAGATTGCAGAGCACATCTTCCAACCACTCCAAAACCCCCGCTTTCCCGGACAACAAAAGCACATATCATTTCATACCGGCATCCCCCTCCGGAGAAGAAAATGCCGCTGAAATGACGGAAATGCCACAAACTCTGATTTTTTCTCTAAACCGTTACAGAAAGATTCTCCCCCCTCTGTATCACAAAAGGGGACGTGACTGTATGACACAGTACACACATACACTTCTCTGTCAGAAAACATGAGTCTGTTGAACACAGACTGACACCCCCGGTATCACCACCCGAAGAAAAAAACGATTGCAACCCGCACCAGCGTACTTCCTGAATTCATCCTGGGAATGTATGAGCCGTCAAACGAACTCCCCGTCAAACATCCCTTCCTGTCTGTTTCATTCCCGGAGCCACGGACAAACCAAACAGCATTCCGTCAGCATTCTCATCCCACGCAAGGACGATACGCACATGAGTTGGGCATGTGCCCGCTTCCGGTATTTGGATCAATACGGCACAGAGGATATTCCGGGCCCGTAACGGAATGAAACATCCCTGAAGCAGACAGATTCTGACCTGTGAGTGTATGAAATAACTGTAGTGTGTGTATTATGCAAAACGCCATTGAGGCGCGTGTTGCAATCACTACCATATACTGCGTAAATAATAATGAATATATTGAACATAGACTGACACCCCCAAAAAACAGAATGAACCAAACCCTGATCAGATCAGGGCAAGAAGCATATTTGCCTTCTCCTCCGAAAGCCACATCGCCCGGGAAAAATGCACCCCGTCCTCCGACAACAAAATATACGACCCGACCGCATCCGAATTCGGATACCGTGTAGCCACGCACAACAACTCGCTGGGCAGAATCACCCGGATAACCTGCACAGGCACCTGACCATCCCCAACCGCAAGATCCTGCGGCGAATCATACCGCAAAGTAAGTACCGTACCAAACCGTTTACAGTTATCCACGGTCCCCGGCGAAATCTTCAGATCCAGCATCCAGGGATAATACTGCCGCGCAAGCATCTCCATCTGCCCGGCAAGATCCTCCGGATTAGCCGGAACCGCCCGCATCCCGTAAGAAATCACCGTCAGTCCCTCCTCATCCCCGGAAGCAATCGTACTACTCTGCACAACACAAATCATCCCTGCCGCACTCAGAACCAGCAGACCCGCAAGAATAACAACAACAGTACGTAGTGAAAGTATCAACTCTCTCAGACTCCTTATACATCATACCTTACGCCCCGCCAATTATCAGGATGTTGAACATAGACTGACACCCCCGGAAACGGGGGTGTCAGTCTGTGATCAACAAATATATCTCATATCTGGAGAACTATTATTACACCTATGAACCGCCTGCGACTCTCCGTCTTTCTCATCACAGCCCTGATCTGCTGCTCTCTTATCCCCGCAGGAATCGCAGCAGACCCCGCTTTTCCCCAAACCCCCGGCATCTTTCCGGATACCGGATGGAATCTCCGCGCACAGCCTGACGCGTGTTCCAATTGTAATAATTGCTCCAATTGTATTTGCTGTGGGATCGTTCTCGCCGTTCGCAATTACGTAATTGATGGACCCGGCACGTTCGATTGCAGCCACACCGTAGACCCGGGTGCAAAAAGACTGGAGATCTCCTTACACTGGGACAACCCGCAGGAACATAACCCGCTGAAACTCCAGCTCACCGCGCCCAACGGAGAAACATACGGCCCGTACAACGACCTGCACAGGACCGGAAATATCCACCGAGAACTCACCTCACCCATGCTCCCCTCCGGCAAATGGCTCATCTCCGTCACCCAGACAGCCGCGGAAACAACACCCTTTGTTCTTACCATCCAACCATGACCCGGCACACCCCCATGCAGAACCATATCGGCAGATATCTCCTGACAGGTCTCCTCCTCTCCGCTCTCCTCATCGGTATCGTTTCCGCAGACTCCTCCCCGCAGATAAGCATCAGCGGCGTTCAGGTACGCGACATCGCAGAAGACATCATCCCTATCGATGACGGCAAGGAAATTCTGGATGTGAAAGGAGCGGACGCCCTCCCCTTCTGGCGGCAGATCCTCATCAGCCGCCTGTCGGCCTCCTCGGAAAATACGCCCCTGCATGATCTGGTCCTCATTGCAGCTCCGTTCCTCTTCATTCTGCTTGGCTGTTTCTATGCTGCCCGGATCTACTCCGAAAAACAGCATATCGAATCCTCCGCCGCCCGGAAGATTTTTGCCTATATCCAGGAAAACCCCGGATGTTCCCAGAAACAACTGGTCGCCGGATTACCGTTATCCCGCGGCTCTGTCTGTTACCACCTGCACAAACTCAAAACCGCCGGAAAACTCATACAAATATCCCGGAACGGATCAACTCTCTACTATCCAGCAGGCGCAGCTGCCGGTGACCAGTTTGAACAGACCATGTTCCAGCTGCTTACCCGGAAAAAATCCGGAAAGTTCCTGCAGGTACTCTATGACCACCCGTACGCAAACCGGACCGAACTTGCCGGATTCCTGGAACTGTCCCCGGAAACCCTCAGATGGTATCTCCGGCGGTATGCCCGGGAAGGAATTGTCTCTGTGGAGATGGTCGAAACAGAGTGTCATTACTCCTTTACGCCGAAAGCCCGACAGGTCTATGAATATCTCCGGGCGCAAAACAGCAGGAGCCCGGACATCTCCGGGCAGCCGGACGGATCGCCGTGTTCTGACGTCCGGTGACCCTCCCTTGTTCTTCCCCTACCATCCCCCTGTTTTCCTCTCCACTCCTCCAAAAAAACCGTTCTCTCTTTTGGCATCTCCTCTCCTGCCTGTCAGTCTGTGTTCAACACTCTTATTGGATTTCCCGTCAAGAGAAATGAGACAAAAATGTACAACTCCCGCATCCTGCATATACCCCGGAAATCCGCGGGTCCCGCATATCTGCCGTGTTCGGAACAGGCAGCATTCTCCTGCCGCCAGACCAATGAACATCTCTACAAACGTATTGAGATCACGCTCCGCCCGGGAGACAGCTACGCATTTTCGTATGACGGGGAAGGCACCTTTGAAGAAGCGTACTATTACTATGCATCGCCACGGTTTCTGAACAACCAGATCACCACATCCTGTACGACAACCGGCACACAGATTCACGCAACCATTACCGCGGCTGCCGATGCCGACGAGGGATTTCACGGGGTGGACTGGGCGGTCTATGCCCGGGGCAGTACCTATTCGCGGCTATGGGGATACCTCGTTGCCTTTGTCCGGGTGAAAAAATAACCACCCGAAACGGCACCTCCTTCCAACCCCCAACCGTACCCCGTGCACAGACCAAAAAAAGAAAAATTATCGCTTCAAAACGCCTATCTCCGACAACATCGCCGGAAGATACTCCTTCGTCACGAAATCCAGACCATGGCTCGCAAACGCCTGCTGTTCCGACTTCAGCCCCATCTCCAACTGCAAATTAATCTCCTTCTTCCAGAAATCCGACCCAAACCGAGGATCCGACAACTCCGCCTTCAACGCATTCACATCCTGCTCAGTCAGCTTATCTGCCGGCAGATTATAATCCCGAATATCCGACGGCTTCACCCCAATAAACTGCGCAGACGGCGTTGCTAAAAACTCCGACATATGCGCCGCCTTAATCGACCCGTACGCAACCGACGCATAAATCCGATAGGACCAGGGATCCCCATCCGTAAAAACAACAACCGGAATCTTCAGCTCCTCATTCATCCGCTTCAGCATCCGCCGCGTCGCCCGCGTCGGCTGCCCCTTCAGATGCAGAAGAATCGTATTATACTCCTCATCAAACCCATTCTCCTGCAACCGCGAAAACATACCGCCCGTCTCAAGCGCAATCACACAGGTTGCATTGTGATCCACCAGCTCCACATTCTCCACATTATTCGGAATATTATACCCCGCCTCCCCCACATCATCCTGACAGTGAATCTCCTTCATACCCCGACGGGTATTTTCCCGCACCCGCAGCGGACCAAAAATCGACGCCCCATCCTCCTCAGGCCGCATATGGAAATACTCCCGCTGAAGATTCGTAATAATCTCCAGATCCTCCACCAGATAATTACTCTCATTCTGCGCATGGAACTTCGCCTGTTTCCAGCCTTCCGAGATATAATACATCTCTCTTAACGTCGAAGACCGGTTCTCCGCCAGCTGCATCTTGATAAACGCAATCACATACGCCATCTTCAGCATATGAATCGCAGACTTCGCCGTCCCCGCGTTTCGCGTACTCTCCTTTGACCCGTACGTCCACACCTCGGACGCATCATCATACTCAATATTGTACTTCGTTCGCGTCGGCAGCGTAATGGACGGCACATCGCCTCCGTCCATCTGGTCATACCAGACCTTGGCAATCTCCATCAGCCGCTGCTTGGTTGCAAGATCGCGTTCTTTTGGATCAGACATCTAAATCCACCACCACTTTCAGATTTTCTGCTATCCCCTGCATATCCACAATACCTCCTCCGGTGCCCGTATAGGACACCTCAAAACTTTCCCCGGCAGGAAGCGTCCGCTTCCACACCTTCGTGTACTCGCCTTCCATCTCCGTCACAAAATCGGGCGGAACGGTGGCGTCAGCCGCCGAGTCGCCCGATATGTCATACAGCGACACCTGTTGATCCTTCGTCGTGTAGTTGTCTATCCGGATTCGGATCCTGCCGTCCGCCGACCCCTTCTTCAGGACAACCCGCCGCATGATTCTCCCCTCAATCAGCGACGTGTCCGGCGGCGGAAGTTCTACAATCTCTCCGACCTTCTGGGCGATTAACGGAATCACCGCACAAATCGCCCGGGCACGGTCGTCCTGAAGCTTGTTTTTATCGCGGCGATTCAAAAACAGTTTCAGATCGCGGCCCAGCTCTTGGAGTGCAAGCGTAATCTCCCGCTCAACCTCCGGCACGGAAGCCACCGCATCCTTCGACTCGCTCGTGAACGGCACATTCGTTGCCGCTACGTGGACGAGAATCAGAATCGGCCCCATCGGCAGACCCTGCTGGGACACCCCGTAGTTCTTCCAGTTCACGTTCGCAATCGCGGACGTGATCGCACACGCCCCCTGCTGATACAGCAGAGGAACACGGTTGGCGAACCGGAGAATCAGGGCGTTGCCCTCAGACGGCAGCTTACCTCCGTAACCGATAGCCGCCTCCACAATAAACGAGTTCCCGCCGAACACATTGCCGGGACGCGTCCGGGCCTTGATGAAGTCCAGCTGAAACTCCTTTTCCATTCCCTTCACGATCAGATCTTCGGTGATCGGCGACAGGCACTGGGACGCGGTCGGTGCGGGAATCTTTACCGTCTGCATCGCGTCCAGCAGCGGGTTCAGCTGTTCCAGCTGAATCGTGTTCACGCGAACCTTTGCGTCCAGTTTTGCCACGGAACAGATCTCCTGCGCCGTCTTCTCGCCCACTTTGGAGAAGGTTTCGATTAAGAACTCCTTCAAGGGCAGGTCGGACGCCGCCGTCATGCGTTTCAGTACGCCAAGTTCGATACCATACGGATGCGGCTTGATGGCTACCGGGCAGGGCGGCACATCGTTTGAGACGCGGTCAAACGTGAAGGACTCATCATCGATCTCCACCCGGAACCGGGCGTGCGGGTTGACGACCGAGGTGTACTTGAGGTACTCGAGCAGTTTCTTCTTTGCCTGCATCGTGCTTTTGAACTCAAGCTCGATGCGGGTACCGTGCGGGAGCACCCAGTCGATCTCTTCATGCGAGAGCACTTCGGGTTCGTTCGTCTCGGTCTTGATGACGAGTGTCATTCGGTGTGCCTTCGTCTTTGCACCCGTGCGGGAGATAACCAGCGTCGGTTTGCCGGTCGTCAGCTGGGCGTAGAGGACCGCCGCCGAGATGCCGATACCCTGCTGACCGCGGGTCTGGCGCACCTGATGGAACCGGGAGCCGTAGAGCAGTTTGGCAAAAACAGCAGGCATCTTTTCGGGGATGATGCCGGGTCCGTTATCCTCGACGACGACGCGGAATACGTCGCCGCCCAGTTTGCGCACCGAGACCAGGATGTCGGGCAGGACTTCGGCCTCTTCGCAGGCGTCAAGCGAGTTGTCGATGGCTTCTTTAATGGTGGTGATGATTCCCCGTGTGGGGGAATCAAAGCCAAGCATATGTTTGTTCTTTTCAAAAAATTCTGCTACACTGATGCTTCGCTGTTTCTTGGCGAGTTCGTCAGCAAGAACCATTCGCTACCTCATGCACCGCGTCTGCAAGGCTCATCTCTTGTTGGGCGGCCTTTGTCAGGTCTTTGAGGGTGATGGTTCCTGCGGCGGCTTCCTTTTCGCCGATGAGGGCCGCGTAGGATGCGCCCGATTTCAGGGCCGAGGAGAGTTGGGCCCCAAAACTCCTGTCCATGACGTCCATGACGACCGTGATACCTGCCGCACGGAACGCGGCGGCTGCGGTATACGCCGCAGTCCGCGTCCCGGGCGTTGCAACGACGGCGACTACCGGTGCGGTTTCGGGCACGATCTCGCCGAGGGAGACCATGACGCGGTCGAATCCGATAGCAAACCCGCAGCTTGGCACATCCTTTCCGCCGAAGAGGTGTGCCAGCCGGTAGACGCCGCCGCCGAGGATCTGGTTTTCGGCGCCGAGGTTGTCGGCGAATCCTTCAAAGACCATGCCGGTATAGTAGTCGAGTCCGCGGGCGATACCGAAGTTCTGAACGAAGGGGATGTTCTGGGCGGTGAGGTAGCGGAAGGTTTCTTCGATGCGTTCTTTTTCGGGGATGTCGCCGGTAACGGCCCAGACTTCGTCGAGGGTTGCGGCGGTGATGAGCCGGACGAGGGGTTCATAGAGGTCGGGGTGGCCGATTGCGGCGAGGGTGGTCTGGAGAAGGTCGGTGTCGCGTTTGTCGAGCGCCGCCATGACCTTTTTCTGCTCAACTGCGTCAAGGGCGGCGAGCATGTGTTTCATGGGGGCGAGATGGCCAACTTTGAGGACAAACCGGACGCCGGAGCATTTGAGGAGTTCGTAGGCAAGGGCGATGACTTCGGCGTCGGCGGCGGGAGAGTCTGCGCCGATCAGTTCACAGCCGAACTGCCAGAACTGCCGGTACCGTCCTTTCTGGGGGCGTTCGTACCGGAAACATTCGGCGAAGTAGAACCAGCGGAGGGGTTTGGGGGCGACCTGGGCTTCGTTGACGTAGGCCCGGACGACGGCGGCGGTGACTTCGGGCCGGAGTGCGATTTTTCTGCCGCCTTTGTCTTCAAAGGCGTACATTTCTCCGATGATTCCTTCGCCGGATTTGAGGGTGAAGAGTTCCTGCTCTTCGAACATGGGGGTCTGGACTTCGCCGTAGCCGAAGGACTGGGCGACAGATCTCATGCGGCGTTCGATGTATCTTCGCTGTGCCATTTCTGCGGGAAGGAAGTCCCGCGTTCCGCGTGGTTTTTGCAGCATTATTGTTTCCTCTGAGGGTTTTGCCGGGGAGCGGCCCCGGTGAGTCGCTGAAGTGCTGATTCGTTTCCTTTCCATACGTCGCCCCGGTTGATTCTTGACTGGAGGTAGAGGGCGAGGAGGACAAGTCCGCAGCCGAGGTAGAGGAGGGTGGTGTCGGCAAGGCCGGCAACGGCGGCGGCGAACCATCCGAGGGCAGTAAAGAGGACTCCCTGGTAGGCGGCTTTGCGGTAGCCTGCAAGGCCGGTCCTGGCATAGATGCGGGTGTCCCGCAGCCAGAGGAAGGAGACGACGACCGCACCGAAAGCGACGACGTAGGTTATCGGATCAACGTACATGAATGATTAGTATTTGGCGGGACTGGTCTTTAAGATGGGGGTTTGGGGGCGTTGCATCTTTCTTCCTGACCATCCCGCGATTCGCACGGCAGAGCCGTATTCGGCGGGTGTTCCGGGAAAAATCAGAATCCCGCAGCACCCGATAGGCATCGTCCCCAACGTTCAGACATGCCCGGACTGATTAGAGTTCAAAAAATGGAGTGAGCAGGAGGGCCAGTCCGAACAGAATCAGCACAAAAACAACACAGCAGGCGAAGACGAGAAGAGTATCTTCGGTAATCGTGAATTCCATTTAATCCCGCCACAGGTACAGATTACCCATCCCACTCAGAGTATATGCCCTTGCAGAGGCAGATCCGACACCATTTCCGGAAGGATGAAGTTTCATATGTTTTCCCACACACTGTTATTTATCAGCGATATCTCAATAACCTGTTGAACACAGACTGACACCCTCTCCGCAAAAGGGATTCCGGGTTTGATCAGGGGAAGGTGTTTTCCTTGCGGTTCCCGGCAGACCGGTACTATACCGGTATCCCTGTCCTCAGCCGATACCGGAATACAATACTGCACGAATGCTCTTCTGATCCATACGCAGGTCTCATTGGACATATCCGATAATCCGTACACTCCGCAGGTCAGGACCTCTATCTCTGAACCGGCAGACCAGTTTACCGGGACTATCCCGGTGGCATGAATCCCGCGACAATCCCAGACCCATTCCTTTGAACATTTCACCGAGAGGTTTTCCAGCTGGGAGTCAAACATTGGCAGGAGGAACGACCATCCGGTATTCTCCTTGTAGGGCGCCCAGTTCCAATGCGTAATGTCAATCGTTACGTTGTCGCCCGGATACGGATGGGCTGGTGTTATTTTCACGATCGGGTCCGGCGTTGTACCAAGAGCCGGCCCAAGCGAAACCGCAGCGCAGGCAACTCCCAGTCCGACGACTGCCAGGAGTGTGATGACGAGGTACCCGGAGATCTGTTTCTCCTCATGACCAAACCATTCCCGCATGAAGAAGTAGAAGCAAACGGCTATGCATATCAGGCCAATTAGGTTCAGTACAACGCAGTAGGGAGAAATCGGGTGGCTGGTGATAAGTACTATCATGACAACGATCAGAATCGTCAGGACTCCATAAAGGAGGCATCGGAAGGTCTGTTTTGTCCGCGTCATGTTTCGGCCCGCTCCCGTCCGGCGAACCGGGAATCAATCAGCACATCAATGAGCTCTCGTTTTTTCAGCGTCATACAGATAGAAGAACTGGTATCTTTTGTAACAAAATACTGTTGAACACAGACTGACACCTCGAATACGGAAAATGAAAAAAAAGTCAGAAAAATGTTTTTTGGTACTGCATACCTGCTTTCCCCCGCTTGGGAACGCTGGTATTTTTCTCTGGTGGATATCGTTGCAGCACTGACGGATTCGGCAAAATCGCGGGATTATCTAAAAAAACTGCGCAGACGCGATCCCGACTCCGCCGCATACCGCCGGCCGGGAAGGTTTGGAGTGGCGGGCTTGCATATGACAAATGCCTGCGGCATTTGTCATATGCAGCCGGGCCTGTTTAGACTGTATCTCCCGGATATGCAGAGAAATCCGGCACATCAACGGGAGGCAGACCCTTTTGCACCGACTCATATCTGAGCCGTGCCGTTTCTGTATAGAGCCAGTCCTCGAAGGCCGGTTCCGTCTTGAGTCTGGTGATTATGTCTTTCAGGTCTTTGGGAAGAATAATGATCGCGTCATTGTTTTCCACTCCGTTCAGGATCTCCACGGCGGCTTCCTGAACCGGCATGGCTCCCGGCGGGGGTGTGGATCCTTTGAAGATCTCTGTTGCAACATTTGCGGGGCAGACTGCCTGGAACCGGATGTTCCGGTTCGCATACTCATACCGCATGCACCATGTCATGGAGAGCACCGCGGACTTCGTGAGAACATATCCGGTCTGGTAAGCAGGCCAGGTCAGGCCGCCTATGGAGGATGTGTTGATTATGCTCCCGAATCCCTGTTTCAGCATGAGGGGAAGCGTGTGGTAAACCCCGTTCACCACGCCCAGGATGTTTGTGTCAATCAGGGATTTCCACTGTTCATACGGGATCAGTTCTGTCGGATAGGTCATGGCGATTCCGGCGTTGTTGAACAGGTAGTCAATTCTGCCGGTTTCTGCGACAACACGGTCGATGAGTCTCTTCACGGCGTTTGTATCCGCCACGTCTACCGCGTCAAAGCGTGCCTGCGGGTATGCGGCCAGGCGCGGTTTTGTTTTTTCCACGCTGGATTCGCGGCTTCCGATTACATACACCACTGCTCCGCGCCGAAGCAGTTCTTCGGCTACTGCAAAGCCGATTCCGGATGTTCCTCCGGTTATGATGCAGATTTTTTCTTTGAAGGTATCTGACATTTTTTACTCCAGAGCCCGTGCAAGGTCTCCTCTGAGTACCTGTTTGTATTTCATGTACATGGCTGGTCCGGAGTACTCCAGAACGGGGAGGTTTGCGAGGCAGTCGATGATGTGGGCCTGCATGGGGTACTGCTGATAGGTGAGTTTTGTCCAGGTGATCTTTCCGGTGCCGGATGCGATGGCTGTAGGATGCAGCTCGCAGGGATAGATGGTTGGTTCGGATACTTCATATCCGGGTTTGTTGAGTTTGCCGATGTAACGCCAGCCGAACTGGTTGATTACCGGGACGCCGTAGGCGGTAACTTCGTCCTGGGTGAACTCTTTTTGTATTTCCATTTCCAGGTCGATGAAGTTTCTGCCGTTGTAGCTTCCGCAGAGTGAGGCATGGTTGCCGAATTTGGCGTATTCGCCAATGTCACAGAAGATCTTCGGCATGCCGGTGTCTTCCCGTCCGCCGAGAATGGGGTAGGCGCTGTCTTCCCAGAGAACTAATACGTAGGCTCCTTTTGTTCCGGTTTTTGTGTGGATGACCGGGGCGGTAAGGGCGATGCAGCCGTAATGTCCGCCGCCCATCCATCCGACGCCGTGGGCGTTGTTGCTGCTGACGGTGATCTCGGGTTTGAGGAGTTCAAAGACGTCAGGGATGTACTGTTCAAGGGTTGTGCGGTCGGTGGTGTAGCTGAGTGAGAGGCTGGTGCAGTCTTCGTAGACGAGGTAGCCGTAACAGGCTGTGTAGGGGTAGCCGCCGAAGTGCGGCGGCATGCCGTATCTGAGTTTGCTGTCGAATGTGAACGTGGTGTTGTCCTCCTGGTGGTAATGATTGTAACTTTGTCGTTATTGTATATAATGTATTCTGCATATTTCTTGAAGTTATATATATATGTATTTTTAAAAATTCGGCGTTGCATTAAGCATCCCCGCATACCGTGGTTCGCACGGCTCTGCCGTGAGAATCGTGGGCTGAAATTCGATTAACGACGTTCATTTGCAGGCAATAAACGAATTTCCGGACTACGTCTAACATATCCGTGCAGCTGCGATGGCCGGAGATCTGCGGGGAGAGGTATTTTGTCCTGATCTGACCATTTATTCCCTGTGCCGACATAGAGTGTTCTATGCAGCAGTGTGCGAAGGAGGACGGCGGGAGGATGCGGGAGATCTATGTTGCGGGCGGGTGTTTCTGGGGGGTTGAGGAGCTGATGCGGTCTGTTCCGGGTGTTGTTTCCGCGACGGCAGGGTATGCGAACGGGTTTTCTTCTGCGGCGCCTTCGTATGCGGAGGTGTGTTCGGGACGGACGGGGTTTGCGGAGACGGTACGGGTGGTGTATGATCCTGGCCGCGTGAGTCTTGCGGCGCTGGTGTTTTTGTTTTTCCGGGCGATTGATCCTGCTGATGGAGGCGGGCAGGGGAATGATCGGGGGACGCAGTACCGGCCGGGGATCTATTTTACGGATGAGGAGTCGGCGGCTGTTGTGCGAGGTGTTGCGGAGGTGGAGCGCCGCCGGTCTGCGGGGTTTGTGGTGGAGGTTCTTCCGCTGCGGAATTTTTTTCCGGCGGAGGAGATGCATCAGCGGTTTTTGGAGCGGCATCCGGGAGGGTACTGTCATATCCGGCGGGAGTTGTTTGCCGAGGCACGGGGTATGCGGGTGGATCCGGGACGGTATGAACGGCCGGGTGATGCGGAGCTTTCGCGGGTGCTGGCACCGGAGGTGTTTTCGGTGACGCAGGAGGGGGCGACGGATCTTCCCTGGATGCATCCGTATGCGGAGGAGAGCGGGCGGGGGATATATGTGGATGCGGTTACGGGCGAGCCGTTGTTTTCGTCGGCGGCGAAGTATGCGAGTGCGTGCGGGTGGCCGACGTTTTCGGAGGCGCTGGATCCGCAGGTGGTGGTGTTCCGGGAGGATCGGTCATACGGGATGCGGCGGACGGAGGTCCGGAGCCGGGCGGGGGATTCGCATCTGGGGCATGTGTTTTCGGAGGATCGGGAGTCGCCGTCGGGGGTGCGGTTTTGTGTGAACGGGTCGGCGCTGCGGTTTGTGCCGTATGCGGAGATGGAGGCGGCGGGGTACGGGGATCTGATGGATATGGTGTGAAATTGGGGGGAGGGTTAGTCCCGGTCTTCGGCGGCTGTCACCTTGTGGGTGCGGTCAAGCCAGCGATCGTTCCAGGCATATACGGGGCCTGCGAGGATGAGGGCGGCGAATGCGATGCCCTGAGCGGCAAGGCCGATGATGAGGATGGTGGTGATAGTGTCCATGGGGGTGGTTCTCCTTTTGTGATGTTTTGTGTTCGGGATGTCTGATTCAACCGCTGCGTCCGAGCGGGCGGAGCCCGCGAGTGGACCGCGCCGGATCGTTTTCTGTGGGGGTTGCCCGTCCGGTTCCGGGTGGAGGCAAAATCCCCACGTTAGAAAACAGCAGGGTCGGTTAGTTGAGTGCGGTTACGCTGTTGGCCCAGGTGTCAACCTTGGTGAGGATGGCGTCGCTTTCGTAGGAGCTGATCTTGAGGTCTTTTCTGGTGAAGCTGAGGTAGTAGATTTCGCCGGTGGGGTCGTGGATTTTGAGGCGGACGTTCCAGCTGTCCTTGGCGGTGTTGCGGCTGGGGCTTGCGTCTGCGCCGTAGGCACTTGTGATGGCGGTTGCTGCGAGGAGTTCTGCGATGATATCGTCATAGGCGGTGCGGGTGGGTGCGTCGATGACGATTGTGCCGAGGGTTTCGCCGAGGGGGTTTACGTATTCGATGGCGGCTTTGTAGTATTCATTTGCGGTGGTGATGCCGTCGATGGTTTGGCCTGCGGTCTGATACGCGGTTGCGCCAAGGGGATTGTCGTCTGCTTTGAGTGCGGCGATTGTTTCGTCGAAGGTAGCGGCAGAGGTGATCGGGGCGGTGAAGGTGCGTTTTGCGGATTTTACGATAGAGGTGGGGGTGAAGTCGATTGGCATGGGGTTGATTCTCTTTGGTTGGGGTTTTGTGCTGTAGGGTTTTTGCTGTTTGGGTGCCGGGTTGTTTGCAGGTGATGCGGGGGTCTTTTGCGGGTGGTGTGGTCCGGAGTTTGGAGGTGATTTTTTGGGGTTTTGGTTTGAGGTGATTTCTCCGGATTTTTGAAGCAGATTCGTCTGCGGGGCGTTGGGGCCGCGTCGGTTGGGGTCTGCAAACAACCTCTGATTATTTATATGGTGTTGAGAGGTTATTAATATATGTTTTGTCCGTGAGGGAGAGATCAGTCTGCTGAGTGGACAGCTTCTTCGAGGCTTTTCAGCCACTGATCAAAATGCGGGCACTTCTCCCGCATTGCCGGAAGACCAATCATGTTGGCAATTTCCTTGCCCCACACGACCTTTGCATATTGCTGCTTGCCGCAGATGTCCTGAAGATGCCGCGACGGGCCTTTGTTGTGATCGATGTTTTCGGGTGAGTCATAGTAATCGAGAATGTACTTAAGTTGGGGCAGTGGTGAGGAGACGTCGGCACGGCTGAGTACGTGATCGATCATTTCGATATTGGAGAAGAGCAGGGCTTCAAACTCATGGAGCTGAATGTAGGGAATGAAGTTGTCAATCGCCAGATCGGTTGCTAATGCTTCTTCAAGGGAGGCTACTTTTTCCCAAGGGTCAGGAATGGTTCTGCTCGCATCCATTCCCGGAAAATCGTTCGGCAGACCGTAAAGATCAATCATGGTGGTGAGTAGGCAATCGGGAGCACCATGTTTGATGTTCTTTGCATTCTTTTTGAACTGCTGATAGTGGCTGAGGCCGCCGCGGGATCCCGGAGCGGTTGGATTTACTACGGCTGACACGGTATAGCCAATCCCCTCCAGATGCGGTTTGAGAATGTGCGTCACAAAGTTCTGTTCAGTCTGCCCTTCCACATGGAGTTTCAGGAGCATTTCAGGGGTTCCCTCCGATGAGATTACTTTGCCAGATGTCGCCTAAGGTGTAATCGGTCAGCCATGCATTGAGCGTATCGGGGTTGGGGCGGGAGAGGGTTGTTGCGCCGTTTTCGTTTTCGGCGATGATTATCTCGTCGGGGGAGAATTCGCTGACAAGTTGTGCGGACTGGGTGGAAAGGATGATCTGGGATTTGCTGCTCGCGATATGGATGAGTTCGGCAAGGATGGTTATTGCATGCGGGTGGAGGCCGAGTTCGGGTTCGTCGATGATGATGAGTTTGGGGGGGGTTGGCTGGAGGAAGAGGGCTGCAAGGGCGATGAACCGAAGTGTTCCGTCGGAGAAGGCGGAGATGGGGAGGGTGTAGTCCCCGGAGGTTGCGGTTTTCCATCTGAGTCGGACGGTGTTTGATTTTTCTTCTTTGCGGTAGGTGAACTCTTTGAATCCTGGGAGGATGAGTTGGATTGCGGAGAGTATTCCTTGATAGTGGTCCGGGGCGGTTTTCTGGAGGTGATAGAGATAGGCGGCGAGGTTTCCGCCGTCGGGGAGCAGATAGGCGGTTTCGTCTATGTCGGCGGTTCGTTTGAGGGGTGAGTGGTCGCCTGTGTCATGGAAGTGGTAGACGAACCAGGATTCGAGGTTGTCCCGGGTGAAGCTTTGGACGGTTGGGTCGCCGGATGATTCCCCAAGATGCGTTTCACGGTGGCCGGTTCCTAATTTTTCGGTGTAAGGTTTCGGATAATTGCGTTTGTTCCAGAAGGTGACTGTTTCTTCTGCGAAGTAACAGGCGTCGGCGGTATCTGCGGCAAGTTTGAATTCGTAGGTGTTGTTGCCAATTTCTATTTTGATGGAGAGTGTTTCGGTGTGTTTGGTTCCAAGGTAGAACTGGGTGTTTGCTCCTCCGCATTGGGCGATGTGGGTCTGGAGGTTGTTCTGGGTGATTGCCCGAAGGAGGTCGAAGAGGCTGATAAAGTTGCTTTTTCCGGAGCCGTTTGCGCCGATAAGAATGTTGATGCGATGCAGGGGGATGGAGGTTTGTTCGAGGGAACGGTAACCTTTTATGGTTATTTGGGTGACATCGGACAACATTTGTGGTTCGTATGTTGTTGGGGCGGCTGGTGTTATTAGTGTTTGCCTATCCGTTCCGATAGCTTTCCTGCATGAGGGGTTTGGCTTTTTCGAGGGAGACATGGTCGGTGATGAGTACTTCAAGGTCGCCGGTTCCCCAGTGGCCTATCCCGCGGACGTCGCGGGTGAAGCCGGGTTCAAGGGTGTAGTCGTCGGGGTTGAGGGTGAGGGGGATCTTTGATATGGGTTTGGTGAGTGAGGTATTGGTGAGAGATGATAGAGGTTACGGGGAGAAAGAATTTATTGAAAGGTTGATGTACGGATACGTGTAAGGCTCCGTCTAAAATATTTCAACGTGAGTACGAAATATTGGATTCATGGATGGATAGAAATGACATTTGATGCGTTATACAAAAACAGGTATTGGATTGTATTATCTTTTGCCGGAATCCTCATCTTCTGGATAATTGTTGCCATATTGATATTTCTTGCTACCAATATAGGGTATATGTTATTTATACGTCCATTTATGAGTGTATGGGCGAATATGAGTGACATTATCCATATCTATCTCGTTGTAATTATATGCATATGGATATCGGGAAGAATACAGTACAATTATTTTTATCATTGGAAACCAGTAAAAATACCAGTTAAAATGTCTGCTGGGGACACTTATTTCGAGCCTGAAGAGAAGAAGTCAATTTTCAGGAGTCTTGGTAATAAATCTAAATTAGTAGGCAGTGTTGGGCCATATGTATCTGGTCTTTTGGCCAAATACTCTTGCATAGAAAATTTCATAATCATTATCTCAAAATGGATGAGAGTAGCAAAGCATTTCATTCTGATAACCTTCATAGAAAAAATAGTTGTCCATTTCTTATTATCTCCAGTGGAATTTCTTCACCAAATGAGGGAGAAAAAATTTATGGAGGCGAATTCTGCATTTCGGGCAGATATGCCGCATAACGGCATTGTTATCTGTCATGGGAACCGGAATTCTCTCCCATTCTATGGTTTTGGTGCCGACCAGTTGTTACACTATTTTTTAGAGAGGCATATTCCCTATCAGCTGTACAACTGCTTTACCTTTGATGATTTTGTCTCGGTTGTACAAAATGATGCAGTTCAGGTTATGTGGATTTTTGGGCATGGAAACCGCGGTGGTGTTGGTCTCAAAGATGGATGCCTTTCTTATAGAGGTAATATCCCCAGTGTGAAACGCCATAAGAAGATCTCTGTGTATCAACTTCATTGTAATGGGGGAACTGCCATCCCGCTTTCCCAGTTAGTGGTCGATGGGTGGGATTTCAGGGAGGAAGGTCTCACTTTAGGATACAAGACTCGGGCACATATTAAACAAATTCTTGCTGATCCGGATAAGTTTCCCGGAATATGGAAGTCAGTCGGGGATAAATCAGAGTAAGTGAGACGCTTAGTCCACACAGAATATATTACATATTTCGGTGACAGATATTTAGTCTGGTTGAATTTTCCAAAATTTTTTTGGAGTTATTTCGCATATTTTTTGAAGTTTTCTGCCTGTTCCAGAACTTCTTGATAGACTTCATCATGAGTTACTGGAGGATATCCATACTCATCAAGTAAGAGGATTAAAGCGACTTGCAGATCTGCTTTAATGTCCTCGCGAGTGGCCCAGTCGGTATAGCGTGCTCGATCATCAACAATTTCTTTGGTTTTGCTGGCCAAGAGAATCATCTTATCTTCAGGGTATTCAAATTTGTATTTGAGTGAAACGGCTTTGAGAATGTCGTAGAATGCTTTTTCCTCATAATCGATTCCCAAAGCTATGAATGAGTTTTTTTCGGATTTCAGATCCGCCAGAAGGTCAGTGAGCCTGTTAACGAGTTCATCAAGGACTTCTTTTGTGTAGGCTTCGTCACGGCGGCGGTTGTTGTATTCCCGGACAATTTCGTTCAGCCGTTCGGTGAATTCTATTCCCATGATTTTGTTGACTTTTTTCACGTCGGTGATGGCTTGTGCGAGAAGTCGCTGTAATACTTTTATTTTAGTGTTGGGTAGAAGGATGGCATGTATTTTGTTGAGATACTCGTCACTGAATATGTCAACGCTGATCTGTTTTTCGGTTTCAAAGAGTTCTTCGATACCGTCAGAGATGATTGCTTCTTCAAGGAGTTTGCGGACATAGGCGTTCATCTGGGTGATGTCGGGTGAATCTCCTTTGGTCAGTTTGAAGAGGACGGAACGAACTGCCATATAGAAGTGGATGGAGTTACGTTCGTCAGGGGTGATTTGATCACTTGCACTACAGAGGTTGTATGCCTGTTTCATCCGTTTGGATTCACGCATGAAACGGAGTTCAAGCTCTTCAGTGAGCTGAATATACTCTACTGCTCTGTTGAGGCAGGTGAGTTGTTCTTTGGGGGTTCCATGGAAAAAGTCATGGCTGTTGAAGTTGTGGAACATCTGTCCGAGGATTTCCAGTTGGTCTTTGACGATCCGAACAGATTCTTCTATTCCTTCAAATTCTCCTGTTTTGTAGTCGGTATACTGTCTGAGGGCTTCGTTCATCTTGGTCTTGATGCCAATGTAATCTACGATGAGACCTTTGTCTTTGCCGGGATAGACACGGTTTACTCGTGAAATGGTTTGAATGAGGGTGTGTTTTTGAATGGGTTTGTCGATGTAGATGGCGTCAAGGGATGGGACGTCAAATCCTGTTATCCACATGTCCACAACAATGGCAATTTTGAAGTTGGATTTGATATTTTTGAACTGACGGTCAAGTTCTTTGCGATCTTCACTGGTGCCTAGCATGGTATAGAGGTTGCGGGGGTCGTCTTTGTTCCGCGTCATGACCAGTTTGATCAGTTCAATTGGTTTGAGTTCTTTTTTGTCTTCGGGGGTGAGTTGGGTTTCGTCAGGGGAGAGTTTGGGTTTTGCCCATTCGGGGCGTTGTTCTATGATGAATTGGTAGAGGTTATACGCGATGGTTCGGTTGGCACAGACGAACATGGCTTTTCCGGAGATGGTTGCTCCTTCGCGCACACGGGTTTCGTAATGGGTGATGAAGTCGTTTGCAACTGCCCGTAATCTGTCCGCATCTCCAAGGATTACGTCAAGTTTGGTTACGGCTTTTTTGCTTTCTTCGATCTGATAGGTGTTTGATCCTGCCAGCTCGCACTTTGCATAGTAGTCTTCAATGGCCTCTACGGTTGTGTCGTTGAGACTGACTTTTGCGGCACGTCCTTCGTAGACCAACCGAACGGTGATTCCATCGTTGACGGATTCGATCATGGTGTAGGAGTCGACGATGTCACCGAATACGTTGAGGGTTTCGTCTATGGGAGTACCGGTAAATCCTACGTAGGTGGCATTCGGCAGAGAGGCGTGCAGGTATTTTGCAAATCCATAGTAGCGTTTAATTCCGTCTGCGGTGATTTTGATTTTTTGGTCAAGGTTGAGCTGGCTGCGGTGGGCTTCGTCTGAGATGCAGATTACATTTGTTCTGTCGGTGAGAAGAGAAATGTCTTCGGTGAATTTCTGAATGGTGGTAAGGTAGACTCCTCCGCTTGTTCTGCCCTGAAGTTCCTTTTTGAGAGTTTCACGGGAGTCTATGTCAAGAATTTTTTCGTCGCCGACATACTTTTTTGCTTTGAGAAACTGTTTGGAGAGTTGATCGTCCAGGTCTTTTCGGTCGGTGATGAGAAGTATGGTGGGGCTGCGGAGTTCGGGGCTTTTCATGAGCATGCGGGTGAGGAAGAGCATGGTGTAACTTTTGCCGCAGCCGGTTGCACCAAAGTAGGTTCCTCCTTTGCCGTCGCCATGCGGACGCATATGGGTTTTGATGTTGGAGAGTAGTTTGGTTGCACCAAAGTATTGGGGATATCGGCAGATAATTTTGGTGTCATTTTTGTCTTTGTCAGGGAAGTAGATGAAGTCTTTGAGGACGGCAAGCAGGCGGTCTTTTCGGAAGAGTCCCTGAATCATGGTGGTAAGGGAGCTGATGCCGTCTTGGTCGGTGTCTTCTGAGTTGATTTTTCGCCAGGAGTAGAAGTATTCATATGGGGTGAAGAGGGTGCCGTATTTGTTGTTGATACCGTCGCTGATGACGAGGAAAGCATGATATTTGAAAAGGTCCGGGATGTCGCGTTTGTAGCGGATAGTAAGCTGGGTGTATGCGTCAGCGATGGTGGCATTTTCTTTGACGGCGCTTTTAAACTCAAGGACGGTGATGGGGAGGCCGTTTAGATAGATGATGGCATCCGGGATTCTGATCTGTCCGTTAATGCCTTCGATTTCAATCTGATTGACGATTTTCCAGATGTTGTTTTCTGGATTGGCATAGTCAATGAGTTCAAGGTAGATGTCCTTTTGGGTGCGATCTTCCCGGGGAAAGATAAAGCCGTCAGAGAGGTATTTGCAGAATGTTTTGTTGGCTTCGTAGAGAGTTCCGGGGATGGTACGGAGTTGATGAAGAATTCTGTTGAGTTCGTTTGCAGTGAGATGGTGGTGGGCATATCGGTTGAGGAGGTATGTTTTCAGATCCTCGGCAAGAAGCTGTTCTGCTTTTTCTCGGTGGAGCTGTTCGCCTTTCAGATGGGTGTAGTCTTCATCCCCAAACAGTTCCATGATAGACTCTTCCAGGGCTGATTCATTGAAATAGGACATAGTTCTTGTGTGTTTTAATTTCATGTTATGGTGTAGTCGGATAAATGATGATTTAGTAAGTTAATGTTGATAAAATTGATTCTTTAATTTTCACTAATGTATTAATCTCCTTTGTTATGCATGTCCTTAGGGCAATATTTTTTTCAAGATAACTAAATAAGGGAGCTTCCAGTCGAGGAATTTTAAACTCAAACGTGTTCAGTATATCCTTAGATAAATTTTGTTGTGCAGATCCATTTGCTTGTGTTGTAATATAATTTCCAAATATCATGAGTAAATAGTATAAAAATATTGATTTTTTTAGATCATCTGTAATTAGATTTATCACTGCTTGATTTGTGCATAATGGGATGGTGTTGAATGAAACTTGAATGTCTGAAACACAATACATAGCCATGCTCACAGAATTGGCAGGTATTAATTTCGTAGAACTTTCTGAGAACCCCAGCTTGGAAATAGACTCTTCAGTATTTACGATAATGTTATTTTTGATTTCACCATTTTTAAGCCAATTAATATCATTTGGATGCCAATATTTATGATTCCCTCTGTTTGGAGTCCCTCCCGATGTTATGGTCTTACAAAAAGAGTTTAATGTGGAAATGTTATCATAAAATGAATCCTCACACTCGTATTTTTTTCTGAGGATTATCTTGGCAAATTCTATTAAAGACGCCGAACGGTTCCTCAGCCGCCGCAGACTCTATGAGTCTGCGGTGGCTGCCGCGGGCATCGACCGCGTCCGCCCGCTCGAACACGTCAACCTCGGCGACCTCGCAAAAGTCCTCCCGCACGACGAGTTCAGCCGCTACATCCTCCTCACCCCAAAACCCCTCCCGGCAAGAATCGTCCGCATCACGGAGGACACATGACCCCCGAACTCCCCGACCGGGACGTTCTCGCCGCGTATGTGGACGAAGGACTCTCCATCCGCAAAATCGCCATCCGGATCGGCTGCTCCAAGACTACCGTCGCCCAAGCGCTCAGGCAGCACGGCCTCTCCCGCAGACGCATCCGCGTACCGGACGAGATGAAAAAGAAACTCAGGATGTAACCATCCCTTTTTTTTCCGCAGGGTGTCAGTCTGTGTTCAACAGAATTATGATTGAACTGCTCCTACAGAAATAATGGAACATATCAGAAAAAATGAGATTTTCCGCATTCATTACCGAAGATGAAATAATTTGAAAACCACGTTCCGGGAGAAAATGGGAGAATGCTGATAATACTGCTGAAACTACTCCTGTTCTCTCTCACCATAATCGTATTCTGCTTCCTGAGCTGGCGCATTCTTACCGGAAGAGACAAACCGCACGAAGCAAAAACCCCGCTCCCCGACTGGTGGCTGGGATCGAGAGTCGTAATCTCCAGCGGAGTCTGTGGATTTAGTTCGCTGTTCTGGTTCCTCCTCGTGTATCCCAATGAACTGTTGCCTCTCACTCCGTTTCTGGTATTTCCTGCCTACATCATGACATTTATAACAGTAAAGTTTGGAATAGACCTGATTGTTGAATATTGGAGAAATCATGAAATCTGACCAGGTATTTCTCCTCCGTATGCATCTCCCGCATCCCTGCCTGGGGCATGCCGGAAATGCAGAATAACCACTCTTTTCCGGCCTTCCTCTCCGAAGTAGTGAAGTACACGGATGTGCCCGCACCCCGCATACCGTCCGCACCTTTTTTTCCGCAGGGTGTCAGTCTGTGTTCAACAGAATTATGATTGAACTGCTCCTAAAAGTAACGGAAAATCTCCGGATAAAATAGAGATTATCCACATCCTGATCCGTGTCAGGATCTCTTTACTGAAACGAAACAACGCACAATAGTGGAAAATATCATGGAATTTATTGCTGTAGTAATTATGCTGTTTTTGGTTGAATCAGCACTGTGGAATCTACCCGTGTTTCAGGTTTTGACGCAACATCTCACCCCTGAACAATATACCCGGGAAGCTCTGGTTGCGGTCATCATCACCTTTATTCTGATGATGCTGACAGCACTTGGCGGCCAGTATGTACTCGACATCTTAGGTGTCAGCCTTGAGGGGATAAATATCGGCGGCGGTATCATCATTCTCTATATGGGGTTCCAGATGATCGTTGGTCATGAGTTTGGGGATGAATGTACGATAACCCCCGGCAATGCGGGCGTCAAATTCGCGGTCCCCTTCCTCTTTGGTACGGGGGTGTGCAGTATCATCCTTACGCACACGCAGGCGATTGGCGTCATACCGATGATCCTCGCGATTGGGCTTATTAATATTATATCCTTCGTGATTATCATGTTCGGCATTCGGATTCTTCGGAAACTTGGCAGTTTCCTCAATCTGCTGATCACTCTTTCCGGCCTCTATATTGTGGTGGTCGGTACGGAAAGCATCATGGCAGGAGTCAGGGTGTTTCTGGGAATCAGTTAGGGCAGAGAACGAGGAACACGGTTCCTTTTTTTGTTTTTCCGGGTGTCAGTCTGTGTTCAACAGAGTTATGATTGCGGTTTTCCAAGATGTTATGAAGAGGAATTCTTCTGGAACACAGGGAGGAGAAGTACATACCTGCGCTTTCCTGCACCGGGGAATCCTCGATGAAGTAAAGTGAGAAGAGCTAATGACATATACAACACTTGAGTATTTTTTCTACGGGAAATTAGGACGCGATGAATTCAAAAAACTGCCCTTCGGCTCTGAACGTGCGGCTGCTGCATTTGTTGTTCCGGCAAATCTCCTGACGCTGGGGATGATAATTGCGGTATGGTTCATGCGCCATTACCTGTATCATATAAATTCCCTGCTCGTATGGGAAATTATTCTCGGGTATGGTGTGATCCTCGCAGTCTTATGGATCATTCTGTATCGGCATCTGAAGCAGGAAAAAAACATCTGCGCATGAAATCCCGTGAGAAGAACTCAGCAGTTTCTGACACCATGTTACCCGTATATAGAAGAGTCCCTGCCAGCTCGATTGATGTTCCGGTGTACATCAGGTTAGGGTAAACATGTTGCCGTACGGTGACCCCCGCGTACTCCTCTTGACGGCGATTCTTACGTTCTCCATAATGCCCATTGGAATGAGTCTGCATATCGACAGGTGGATATTGCTCACGCTTATTCTTCTTGGTGTTCTGTATTATTCCCTGACGGCAGACAAACAGGAGTCCGGAATTACGTTTTCTCTCACTGACCCCACGATTATTGGAGTTATTATTGGGGGAATTGTGGTCTGTACGGGAGTCATATTAAGTATTAACTGGGAGGTAATGGATAAAATAATGATTTGGGTGGGGGTTGGAACAAGTAGTATTCTGGCGCTCTGTTATGTAATTGCATATATCAAAAAGGAATGAAGTTCAACGATGGGAACAGGAACAGACGCCAGGTTATGAGGGATGTTCCACCAACGAGGAAAAAACCGGGGATGAATCCATTCCTCTTTTTTCCTGGACGTCAGTCTATGTTCAACACCATTATGATTGCGGGGTTCCAAGAAGTTATGCTGAGGAGTTCCGCGGCGATCTCCGATGGCGGAAACTCCCGGAGTTCTTCCCAAACCCTCTGAAGAAAAGTACGTACCTCCGTCCTCCCACACCACACTATAGAACTCCTCTCTGATCAATATTGTGAGATAAGAAAATGAATTATACGACACTCGAATATTTTTTCTATGGAAAACTCGGACGGGATGACTTCAAAAAACTCCCTCCCAGCGCTGATCGTGTTGTTGCTGTATTCACAGTTCCGGCAAATTTCCTGACATTTGGAATGCTGATTATGGTAGGGTTGATGAGCCGTCCTCTGTATCAAATAAACCCCCTGCTATTATGGTACATAATCCCGGCATATGGGGCGATCCTGGGAGTCTTATGGATCATTCTGTATCGGCATCTGGAACAGGAAAAAACATCTGCACGTAAAACCCCGTGAAAAGAACTCAGCTGTTTCTGACACCATGTTACCCGTGTATAGAAGAAACTCTGCCAGCTCGATTGATGTTCCGGTTTACATCAAATTAGGGTAATTATGCTGTCGTTCGCAGATCCAAGATTCATTATTGTGGCAGCGATTATTACCGTCCCCACAACATTCATTGGAGTAAGTCTGAATATTGATCAGAGGATATTGACCCTTATTATTTTTTCATTAGTCTGTATTGTTCTCTCAAGATCTACAAAAATGAATCAAAAACTAAGCTTTCGATCACCGATCCCTATATGATTGGAGCGACAATTGGGGTACTTAGTGGTTCTATTTTTATAATGATGAATATTTCCAAGCGGGAAATGAGGGAAATGTTGATGCCGGTGGGGATTTGCCTCATCATTATTCTGGTACTCTGTTATGTAATCGCATGTATCAAAAAGGAATGAACTTCAGACCGGGAACCGGTACAGACATCAGACTAGATATTCTGCAAAAAACCGCCCCCTCATTCCTTTTTTCCTCAGTCGAGCAGTTCCCAGTGCCCGGTTTTATCCGACCCGACCCTGCGGATAACGCGGTATCTTTTCAGGGCCGAAAGGGCACGGGTGACGGTTGCCCGGGAAAAACCGGTCTGGACGGTAAGGTCCCGGATGGTGTTCCGGAGATTTCTCCGTAACAGCTCCAAAACCTCCATCTCCTTCTCCGAAAGCAGATCGTCCGCAAATCCCGGCTCATATACAGTGTCATATACAGTATCTTTTACAGTATCCTATCGCACAACCGAAACCGCATCCCGGGACAGCTATCCGTGTCACGGCAGTTTGGGGGGCAGCCCTTCGGAGAATGCGAGCGTCCGCATGGCGTTGAGGATGGCAAGTACCGCAACGCCGACATCGGCAAAGACCGCTTCCCACATGGTGGCAAATCCTGCGGCGGCAACTGCGAGGACGAGGAATTTGACGCCAAGCGCGAAGATGATGTTCTGCCGGACGATCCGGTACGTTTTGCGGGAGATTTGGATGGCGGTCACCACTTTTGCGGGGTCGTCGTCCATCAGGACGATGTCGGCTGCTTCTCTTGCGGCGTCGGTTCCAAGAGTTCCCATGGCGATTCCGATGTCTGCACGGGCAAGAACGGGGGCATCGTTGATGCCGTCACCGACATAGACGACCGTGCCGGTGCCGGTTGTTTCGGCGATGATTGCTTCAAGACCGGCGACTTTGTCCTGTGGGAGGAGGTCGGCACGGTAGGAGGTGAGGCCGAGTTCGGCGGCGATCCGGTCGGCGGCGGTAGGGGTGTCTCCCGTGAGCATGGCGATGCGGCGGACGCCGATCTGTTTGAGGGCGGTGACGGCGTTCTTTGCATGGGGTTTGAGGGTGTCGGCAAACCGAATGCAGCCGGCATATCTGCCGTCTGCGGCGATGTGGATTGCGGTTCCCGCAGGGGTGCCGTCCGGGACGGCAATCCCTGCGGCGGCGAGATGGTCGGCTGTTCCGGCAAGGACGGGGATGCCGTTTACGTTTGCGGTGACGCCCCGGCCTGCTGTTTCTTTGATGTCGGTGATTTTTGTCCGGTCAAGGGGTTTTCCAAAGGTTTCGAGGAGGGAGCGGGCAAGCGGGTGGGTGCTGGAGCTTTCGGCGGATGCTGCCCAGGTAAGGAGCTGGTCTGCGGTGATGCCGTCTGCCGGGAGGATTTCTGTGACCCGGAAGGTTCCTGTGGTGAGGGTGCCGGTTTTGTCGAAGACGACCGTGCCGGTCCGGGCGAGGGTTTCGAGGTAGTTTCCGCCTTTGATGAGGATGCCGTTTCTGGATGCTCCGCCAATGCCTCCGTAGAAGCTGAGGGGGATGGAGATGACGAGGGCACAGGGGCAGGAGACGACGAGGAAGATGAGGGCACGGCTTATCCAGTCGGGGAAGGGGTCACCGAGGAGGAGGGGCGGGAGTACGGCGAGGGCTGCGGCGATGCCGACGACTGCCGGAGTGTAGTATCGGGCGAAGGTGGTGATGAAGTTCTCGGTTTTTGCTTTTTTTGCGGCGGCGTTTTCGACGAGGTCGAGGATTCGTGCGACGGTTGATTCTGTGTAGGGGGCACTGACGCGGACGCGGAGGAGGCCGGAGAGGTTGATGCTGCCGCTGATGACCAGATCGCCCGGGGTGACGGGGCGGGGGAGGGATTCTCCAGTGAGGGATGCGGTGTCGAGTTCGGAGGTGCCGGAGAGGATGATGCCGTCAAGGGGTACGCGGTCTCCGGGTTTGATGAGGATTTCGTCTCCGGCGTGGAGTTCTTCGGGGTCGATTTCGATGAGGTTTCCGTTTTGTTCGATGTTGGCATGGTCGGGGCGGATGTCCATGAGGGCGGTGATGGATTTTCGGGTTTTGCTGACGGCGTAGTTCTGGAAGAGTTCGCCGGTCTGGTAGAAGAGCATGACGGCGACTGCTTCGGGGTATTCGCCGAGGCAGAATGCTCCGATTGTGGCAATGGTCATGAGGAAGTTTTCGTCGAGGATTTTTCCGTGCAGGATGTTTTTTCCGGCACGGAGGAGGATGTCATGTCCTATGATGAGGTAGGGGATGAGGTAGAGTGCGAGCAGGAGTGGAGGGGTCGGGATGAGTGCGGTCTGCTGGGCGGTGAGGATTCCGAGGAGGAGGGCGAGGGAGATGATGATTCGCCCCAGGGTCCGTTTCTGGTTTTTGGTGAGTAGGGGTGTCATGGGTGGTTGTTCCGGGTGGTGGTCTGTTTAGGGGAGGATGATGCAGTCCGGTTCGATTTTTTTGCAGGTTTTTTTGACTTCCCGGATGATTTCGTCGAAGCGGGTGTCGTCGGCGGTGAGGGTGAGTTTCTGGGTCATGAAGCTGACGGAGGCGTCGGTGACGCCGTTGATTTTTTTGATGCGGGTTTCCATGAGGGCGGCGCAGTGGGCACAGTCGAGGTTTTGGAGGGTGTAGGTTTTTTTCATGGTTTTGTCTCCTTTGTGTGTATTTCTGTTGGGTTTTGAAGGATATAAGGGAAAAAGTGGCGCGGAGGAGAGATAGTTTCTTCAGAGATACCAAGGGAGGCTGTTGTGATAAGAGGTGTTATGCGGTGTTTGGGCCGGGCGGCGGGGTGAGAGGTTGGGTAATGTTCTGATATGCGGTGATTGTTTCGGGGGTGAGGCTGTACCTGAGTGTTCTGTCGTGTTTGTGGGTGGTGAGCAGGTGGTGTCGGTTGAGTTTTTGGAGATACCAGATGGTTGTGGTTCGGGAGAGGTTGAGTTCTGCGGCGATTTCGTTTCGGGTGAGGGCGGGGTGGTTGAGTAAGGTCTGGAAGAGGAGGTGGTCTTTTTCTTTGGTGAGGAGGGGGAGGAGATTTTTCTGGTTGTCGGTGAGGCCGGTGTTTGCGGGGAGGTAATGCAGTTGTTTGCCGTACCGGATTGCGAGGATGTTCTGTGTTTCCAGGAGCCGGTTGAGGTGGTAGTTGAGCGAGCTGCGGGGGAGAGTGAGGGCGTCGGCGAGTTCCTGTTTGGTTTTTCCGGGGTGGTCGCTGATGTAGGTGTGGATCTGTTCTCTGCGGGAGGCTGCGTCCGGGTTTTTTCGGTTGGTGGTTCGGCGGTAGAGGACGAGGAGGCCGAGGCCGGAGGAGAGGTAGAGGAGCGAGAGGATTTTTGCTGCGGAGGGGGGGATGTACGCCATGGGGTAGGTGATAATGCGTAACAGCATTTCCCGGGGTGATAACTGCCAGAATGCAACGGGAACTATTTCTGTGTCATCATAGATCGGTTGTATTTTTCCGGTAGCCGGTGTGAAATTGAGGCCGTCGATGTTTTGCCCGATAAGGCTTGGACGGGTGGCGGGATCGTCATTGATGCCCCGTATTTGTCCCCCGTCGATGAAGAAAAGATAAACGGAGGGAATCAGGAGTATCATTCCTATAAGAATGAGTACTCCGATTTCCCGAATGTGTTCTTTGTTTGTCATTATGTGCTGTGTATGATACGGGTGTGTTCTGGTCTCCCTGCCGGAAGGGGAACGGCTCATGGACTATTTTCTGTCCGGAAGATGTTATAAATACATTGGTCAAACTATAGTTTTTTCCGGAACGGCAGGGGTGCCGGTGTGGGTCTGGGGTAACGTGACGGGGAGGAGTTTTCAGGGTATCGAACCATTTGGGTCGGGTTCAAACCATGTGCGAAGTTTCTGATAATTTTCGGTTGTTTCAGGCGTCAGTTTGTATATACGTTCTTTGCCCTGGTTTTGTATGATGATAAGATTCTGTTTTGCAAATCGTTTCAGTCTCCATGATAGGGTGGTGGGAGAGAGCTGCAGGGTTACGGTAAGTTGGGTTCTGGTGATTCCCGGATGTTCGATGAGGGTCTGAATTATCTGGTGATCTTTGTCCCGTGCAACGAAGGTAAGCAGTATCTCCATTTCCGTTGAGATAGCTCGGCCTCCGGGGAAGTAATGAGGATACGTTCCGGAGGTTATTTGGTGAATCTCTTTTTGTTTCAGCAGTTTGTTTAGATGATACTTGAGACTGCCGCGTGAGATTTTCATAGAGTTTGCGATCTGTTGCTGGGATTTTCCGGGATGAGTGCATATCCAGCGATATATTTGTTCGCGGGTGGAGTTGGGGTCGCGGTTTTTTTCGGAGATTTTTGCGTAGAGAATGAGAAAGGCGAGGCCGGAGGCGAGATAGAGGAAGGAAAGGAACTGGGAGAAGGAAGGGGGGATGTAGGTGAAAGGAGCGATCCCGATAAAGAGGAGAGCATCTTTAAGTGGCATCTGCCAGAGTTCGGTCTGAATAACTTCGGTGTCGTCGTAGCGGGGAGTTATCGGTTCTTCGACGGGTTCAAAGACATATCCGCCAATGTCCTGGTAGTAGATGGGTCCCAGATTGTTCGGGTCATCATTGATTCCTGCGATCTGCCCTCCGTCTGCAAAAAACAGAAGGGCACCGAAAGCAAAAACTCCAAACAGCAAAAGGATGATGATGCCAAGGTCTTTGTATCGTTCCCGATTTTTCATGCGTACCAGTTTATGATGAGGGTGTACGGCTGCGTTCCGGTAACTGTTGTTCCTGCAACCCCAACTCTCCAGCAGGTGTCAGCGTCCGGTTGTAATCCGGTTTGCACTGAGATTTTTCTGTGGTAAGAAACCTCATGAACATTGGTATCTCGATTCTGTTATAAGTAAAGATTGGCCAAGAATTCGTTTTGAAATTTTGGGGTGGGAAGTCTCCCCTTGCAATTTGAGATTGCACCCCCCCATGCCTACCAGTATGTTGGGTAACGCCTCATGCGTGCATCGTCACCCTGACCTGCTGCATTATCCGCGTCACCGTCCCGGGTCTCCGAAACTACCGCAGGCCCGACCTGATACTGTATTCGCGAACGACGTCAGCACAGACCGAACAGACAACCGGAAAATACCGAATCATCTCTTTTTTGGAAAGCAGATACTTTGGAACTGACGAGTGTTTGGCCACACTTTTTATATACCGCCCGCGACAAATGCTCAAACATTCACGAGGCCAAACACCATGAAATCCCTGCTTACGCTTCTCGTCCTTCTCTGTGTAGTCCTCCTCGGATTCTGTATAGTATCATCTATAGACACTCAGAACACAATACCTCCAGTCTTCACCATTCCCGGACATAGCATTGTCATATCCTCAGGAAACAGTACTGGTCTGGACCTCTCTCAGGGATTCCAAACATCTGTGCATAACTATGGACCGATTCAGATCCCAGCGGTATTTTCTACCAAAACCACGGATTCCGGAGCATTTACTCTGCTCTCCTTCGCCGAACTGCATCCGGAAGAATGGCAGACCCTTACCCTGCCGATCACATTGTACGGCCACTCCTATACCGCGGAAATGACCTCAGTTTCGCCTGGTTTTGTCGTACTCGGCGAGGTAAATGGAATCCGGACAATGTACAAAGGAACGATTACCGGCTTACCCAACTCCCGCATTGAACTGCTGATTACGGATACCAATCTGATCTCTGGAGTGATTTACCTGACAGATGACTGCATCTACATCTCTCCCGTACAAAATCGGGAGTATACACAGAACACTACAAACCCTCTGCATGTTGCCTATTCGGACCGTGAACTTCTCAGACCGTCTCTTCCCCCGATGCCCATTGATCGACATTGATCGATTCTTATCTCCTGCTGGGTTGATCCAGTCCCTTATGTGTGTCGTCTGGAAAAATTCCGTAAAAACAAAATTGACGGCATACAATTTTTTCCTGATGCGGTGATATCTACCAAATGATTTTTTTGAAAACGAGTGTTTGGCCACACTTTTTATATACCGCCCGCGACAAAACACCTCCATACCGAACAGAGGAAAAAAACCATGCAGAAAAAATGGATCATTCTCGCAATCTTTCTGGTTCTCTTCGCCGTACTGCTTGCCCCGCTCCTCTTCACTCTCTCTGTCAATATAAGTGATGCAAGCATATCCTACACGGTTTCCGTTTCCGGCCTTGAGAACCGCACGGTCAGCGAACCGGTAACTATTCTTGTACCGCTCCCGCTTATCCATACCACGTCCGCACTTCCCGCAGAAAAACTTCCGGCAACGACGAACGGATGGAATGTTTCGTTCGTGGAAACCGAACACGGACAGATGCTTTCCCTCACCTCCACGGAGCCCGTACTCCGCAATCCTGATCTCTCCGTCTGGCAGCACTTCTCCTCCGCATTTGATGTACAGGTGACAAACGCGTCGCAGCTGCATCTCTCCACGGAAAACCGCTCGTCGCAGACCGCATTGGTCCACCTCTCCGGCCTGACACTTCCGGAAAATGGACATGTTGTCATTGATATCTCGTTTCAGACATCATCCAAATACGAAGACCTGCTGATGCAGCCAAACAATATGCGGGGAATCTACCGCCTGTCCGCGATCGCATCCATCCCGTCTGATAGGAAATCAGGATGGATCGCAGTACCCCTCACCAGACAGCCCCCGCACTCATACTGAAAAATCCGGAAAACACATCCCGTGACGACACGCAATCCTTCATCTCAGAGCCGGAAGCATACCGGCAGGCTAATCTGAATATCACCACTCTTTTTCCTGACGAGTGTTTGGCCACATTTCTTATATACTCCCCGCGACAAATGCTCAAACCATTCAGGATGCATACCATGAAACCCCTGCTTACGCTTCTCGTCCTTCTCTGTGTAGTCCTCCTCGGATTCTGTATAGTATCATCTATAGACACTCAGAACACAATACCTCCAGTCTTCACCATTCCCGGACATAGCATTGTCATATCCTCAGGAAACAGTACTGGTCTGGACCTCTCTCAGGGATTCCAAACATCTGTGCATAACTATGGACCGATTCAGATCCCAGCGGTATTTTCTACCAAAACCACGGATTCCGGAGCATTTACTCTGCTCTCCTTCGCCGAACTGCATCCGGAAGAATGGCAGACCCTTACCCTGCCGATCACATTGTACGGCCACTCCTATACCGCGGAAATGACCTCAGTTTCGCCTGGTTTTGTCGTACTCGGCGAGGTAAATGGAATCCGGACAATGTACAAAGGAACGATTACCGGCTTACCCAACTCCCGCATTGAACTGCTGATTACGGATACCAATCTGATCTCTGGAGTGATTTACCTGACAGATGACTGCATCTACATCTCTCCCGTACAAAATCGGGAGTATACACAGAACACTACAAACCCTCTGCATGTTGCCTATTCGGACCGTGAACTTCTCAGACCGTCTCTTCCCCCGATGCCCATTGATCGACATTGATCGATTCTTATCTCCTGCTGGGTTGATCCAGTCCCTTATGTGTGTCGTCTGGAAAAATTCCGTAAAAACAAAATTGACGGCATACAATTTTTTCCTGATGCGGTGATATCTACCAAATGATTTTTTTGAAAACGAGTGTTTGGCCACACTTTTTATATACCGCCCGCGACAAAACACCTCCATACCGAACAGAGGAAAAAAACCATGCAGAAAAAATGGATCATTCTCGCAATCTTTCTGGTTCTCTTCGCCGTACTGCTTGCCCCGCTCCTCTTCACTCTCTCTGTCAATATAAGTGATGCAAGCATATCCTACACGGTTTCCGTTTCCGGCCTTGAGAACCGCACGGTCAGCGAACCGGTAACTATTCTTGTACCGCTCCCGCTTATCCATACCACGTCCGCACTTCCCGCAGAAAAACTTCCGGCAACGACGAACGGATGGAATGTTTCGTTCGTGGAAACCGAACACGGACAGATGCTTTCCCTCACCTCCACGGAGCCCGTACTCCGCAATCCTGATCTCTCCGTCTGGCAGCACTTCTCCTCCGCATTTGATGTACAGGTGACAAACGCGTCGCAGCTGCATCTCTCCACGGAAAACCGCTCGTCGCAGACCGCATTGGTCCACCTCTCCGGCCTGACACTTCCGGAAAATGGACATGTTGTCATTGATATCTCGTTTCAGACATCATCCAAATACGAAGACCTGCTGATGCAGCCAAACAATATGCGGGGAATCTACCGCCTGTCCGCGATCGCATCCATCCCGTCTGATAGGAAATCAGGATGGATCGCAGTACCCCTCACCAGACAGCCCCCGCACTCATACTGAAAAATCCGGAAAACACATCCCGTGACGACACGCAATCCTTCATCTCAGAGCCGGAAGCATACCGGCAGGCTAATCTGAATATCACCACTCTTTTTCCTGACGAGTGTTTGGCCACATTTCTTATATACTCCCCGCGACAAATGCTCAAACCATACAGGAGACGAACACCATGAAACCCCTGCTTACACTTCTCCTTCTCGCGGCTCTCGTCCTCGCAGCCGCAGGCTGCATCCAACCGCAGATACCAGACCCGCATCCTACCCCCCTGCCTACCGCCCCGCCGCCATCAGGAGAACCTGCATTCCTGATCAGCAACACCGATCAGTATCTCTCCTACTGGAACGAAAAAATGGGCTGGAACCTTCCCGACCGGACACGTCTCGCATACGCTGAAGAACTGAACCGCTACCTTGACGCCACGTGGGAAAAAGAAGCGGCAGGCTACCATGTCACCAACACCAGCGACTTCCTCCGTGCCGTGAAAACCATCCTCGGCCTCACCGAAGAACAGTTTGCTGCATTCGTTACCGCAGATGCCGAACAAAAGAGAGCTGACCAACTGAATTATCACAGTCACACCTCACGGCTCTACGAAACGTACGCAGACCAACCCTGAAACCGCACTCAAAGAAACATCTTCACGGGCTGAGCAGACAAAAGAAAAATACAGAATCATTTCTTTTTTGGAAAGCAGATACTTCGGAACTGACGAGTGTTTGGCCACATTTCTTATATACTCCCCGCGACAAATGCTCAAACCATTCAGGATGCATACCATGAAACCCCTGCTTACGCTTCTCGTCCTTCTCTGTGTAGTCCTCCTCGGATTCTGTATAGTATCATCTATAGACACTCAGAACACAATACCTCCAGTCTTCACCATTCCCGGACATAGCATTGTCATATCCTCAGGAAACAGTACTGGTCTGGACCTCTCTCAGGGATTCCAAACATCTGTGCATAACTATGGACCGATTCAGATCCCAGCGGTATTTTCTACCAAAACCACGGATTCCGGAGCATTTACTCTGCTCTCCTTCGCCGAACTGCATCCGGAAGAATGGCAGACCCTTACCCTGCCGATCACATTGTACGGCCACTCCTATACCGCGGAAATGACCTCAGTTTCGCCTGGTTTTGTCGTACTCGGCGAGGTAAATGGAATCCGGACAATGTACAAAGGAACGATTACCGGCTTACCCAACTCCCGCATTGAACTGCTGATTACGGATACCAATCTGATCTCTGGAGTGATTTACCTGACAGATGACTGCATCTACATCTCTCCCGTACAAAATCGGGAGTATACACAGAACACTACAAACCCTCTGCATGTTGCCTATTCGGACCGTGAACTTCTCAGACCGTCTCTTCCCCCGATGCCCATTGATCGACATTGATCGATTCTTATCTCCTGCTGGGTTGATCCAGTCCCTTATGTGTGTCGTCTGGAAAAATTCCGTAAAAACAAAATTGACGGCATACAATTTTTTCCTGATGCGGTGATATCTACCAAATGATTTTTTTGAAAACGAGTGTTTGGCCACACTTTTTATATACCGCCCGCGACAAAACACCTCCATACCGAACAGAGGAAAAAAACCATGCAGAAAAAATGGATCATTCTCGCAATCTTTCTGGTTCTCTTCGCCGTACTGCTTGCCCCGCTCCTCTTCACTCTCTCTGTCAATATAAGTGATGCAAGCATATCCTACACGGTTTCCGTTTCCGGCCTTGAGAACCGCACGGTCAGCGAACCGGTAACTATTCTTGTACCGCTCCCGCTTATCCATACCACGTCCGCACTTCCCGCAGAAAAACTTCCGGCAACGACGAACGGATGGAATGTTTCGTTCGTGGAAACCGAACACGGACAGATGCTTTCCCTCACCTCCACGGAGCCCGTACTCCGCAATCCTGATCTCTCCGTCTGGCAGCACTTCTCCTCCGCATTTGATGTACAGGTGACAAACGCGTCGCAGCTGCATCTCTCCACGGAAAACCGCTCGTCGCAGACCGCATTGGTCCACCTCTCCGGCCTGACACTTCCGGAAAATGGACATGTTGTCATTGATATCTCGTTTCAGACATCATCCAAATACGAAGACCTGCTGATGCAGCCAAACAATATGCGGGGAATCTACCGCCTGTCCGCGATCGCATCCATCCCGTCTGATAGGAAATCAGGATGGATCGCAGTACCCCTCACCAGACAGCCCCCGCACTCATACTGAAAAATCCGGAAAACACATCCCGTGACGACACGCAATCCTTCATCTCAGAGCCGGAAGCATACCGGCAGGCTAATCTGAATATCACCACTCTTTTTCCTGACGAGTGTTTGGCCACATTTCTTATATACTCCCCGCGACAAATGCTCAAACTATTCAGGAGACGAACACCATGAAACCCCTGCTTACACTTCTCCTCCTCGCGGCTCTCGTCCTCGTAACCGCAGGCTGCATCCAGCCGCAGATACCAGACCCACATCCTACCCCCCTGCCTACCGCCCCGCCGCCATCAGGAGAACATGCATTCCTGATCAGCAACACCGATCAGTACCTCTCCTACTGGAACGAAAAAATGGGCTGGGACCTTACCGACCGGACACGTCTCGAATACGCTGAAGAACTGAACCGCTACCTTGATGCCACGTGGGAAAAAGAAGCGGCAGGCTACCATGTCACCAACACCAGCGATTTCCTCCGTGCCGTGAAAACCATCCTCGGCCTCACCGAAGAACAGTTTGCTGCATTCGTAACCGCAGATTCCGAACAAAAGAGAGCTGACCAACTGAATTATCACAGTCACACCTCCCGGCTCTACGAAACTGAGACTATCCCTGAGTCTGCAACGGTACCCCTCCAGAACGTCCCCATCTACGACCCCGCAGAATTTACCATTACCGCGTGCGGTCCGGATCTCTCACCCGAAGATCTGTTCGAATCAGCAAATGAGACCCTGAACAACTACACCACGCTCTTTGGAAAGATCGCAGCACCCGGTGCCTTGTCCACCTCTTTCCTTCCGGCAAGTTCCCTGAGCCTGCAAAAGACACTATCCAAGAACGTGTCATCTGCATCCCCGATGCCAGACGGATATCTGGGTATTTCGCCGGTTACCTTGGCTGATGATGAAAAACTCGCAGCCTACGGTTTCCGGGTTCTTCCTACCGGGCAAACGATGACATATGTGTCTATCGTTTCCGCAGACGCGAACGATGCTGCCTATGCAGCAGCCGAGGACGGCCTGAACGAATGGATGACCACGGTACACGAAAAGACGATTGCCGCGGGTACTTCCATTATCTCCAACGCGGCAGAAGTATCATCGATCTCAGAGCCGGGATTGCTTTCCTCCCTCCGGACGTCAAAGGACTATGGAATATGTGGGAAAATCGACCTCTACTCCACATGGTACTGGGACCCTATAGAATAGAATAGGTATCAGGACCAGTTCTACGCCACATCTGAAATTACGATGACTCCAGGAAAAGTAACCCACGGTAACTCTTACAAAAATCACAAGTTTACTCTTACCATAGATCCGGGATACTCTGATCTCAGCCGGAATGCACCGCATCTTCCGGGTGCAGTGACCACCAGCCCTGCCCCGACCGGTACCAGCAGCGGGCACTCGGTGACCTGTTCGCTTAGGTTATCTCGTAATGGAGCCCTTTCGTGGACAACCGATATTCCTGATACGTCATTCGTATTTACCAACCCCAGCGGTAAAACCCAGAAATGGGAGGGAACATTCAGCTCTCTTGGTACCATGGCCGGACAGACGTTCATCTTTCAAGCTGGTGTGATAATCGAGAGTACGCAGTCGACCTCCCGAAATGGAAATGTCTATACCCTCTCCAAAAACACCGTCGATGCGTATCATGCATTCTCCGAGGGTCTGGTTTCATTTGGACCAACAACAAATCGTTACATCCCGCAGGAACTGTACATACAGTGGAAGAATGTGGAGTATAAGCCATTCACTCCGGATGTATAACCCAACCTCTCCCAGCCACCCCATATCCCCGAAGATGACCCAAACACCCTCATCAACACCAAAAAAAACCTCCACCAAAAAAAAGAAAAAATAATATCAGCATCTGCCGTGATGCCGGTGAGGGGAATCCGCATACCGCGGCTGGTTCCATCCGCAATCTGCCGGACACTGTCCTGCTCCGTGGGAGGGACAGGACAGATACGCATGATGATGCGGCGCACCGTACTGCTGCGGAACATCCGCAGGAGCCGCAAGCGCACATCCGGCCGTTACCGCAAGACAGACCGCAGCCACGACAAGAACGACTGCCGCAAACTTTGTCAGCTGCATACCCGATATATTGTCCCGGAAGCATATCAAAGTATCATCCAGTACCCGTCTTCGCCCGCCCGGAAACCATCGCCAGAACCCAGTACACCACCCCGACCAGAACACCCACAACCCCAATCGTCAGAAACAGACCCTGATAACTACCGGTCAGCGCAAGAAGCTCGGCGCCCACAAACGACGACGCAAACACCCCGAAGTACACCGCCACCGTCTGCCCGCCCATAATCCGGCCCAGATACTTCTGCGGCGTAATCGACGACAGCCACATTGAACCGGTCGGCGTCCCAAGACCCAGACCAAACCCTACCAGCGCCGCACCCAGAGCAATGACCGGCACATTGATCGCCGTTCCCACCACAAAAAGACCCGCACCCTCCAGGAAAAACATCAGCGCAAACATCTGCATAGGCGTAAACCATCGGGCAAACCGCCAGAACGAGTAGCTCGACACCGCACTGAACAGACCCGCCATTCCGAGGATCAGACCACAGACCGTCGTCGAAACATCCGCCGTCTGCGTCAGCAGATACGCAATCTTCGACGAGATCAGATACATCATAATCAGTGAAACGAACAGGGTCACATACACCAGCAGAACCGGTTTCATATCCAGCTTCTTTATACGGGCACTCGGCACCTCCAGACCATCATCGAACTCCCCGGTCTCCTCAACCCGTTTTGGTTCCTTCACATACAGGAGAACCAGCGGAATCACCAGAACCCCGAACAGATAGATCAGGAACGGTTCGCGCCACGAGATCTCCGCCAGAACTCCGCAGCCCGTCTGAAGCACCAGACCGCCGACCCCCATTGCAGCGGACATATATCCCATATACCGGGCACGGGTCGGCCCTTTATAATACTCCGTCAGCAGTGTGGTCACCGTCGGCAGAAGACCCGCCAGACCCACGCCGAGCCACAGCCGCCAGAAGATAATCGCGGTCACCGAGTCAAGGAAAAATCCTGACGAACCTGCAAGACCGAACAGGGCAAGACTTACAATCAGTACGCGTTTGCGGCCGTACCTATCCGAGATGGCGCCGATCAGAAATCCCGACAAAGCTGTTGCAAGCGGCGGTAGCGTAATGATCAGAGAGATCAGCGTCTCCGACGCGTCGGGAAACGCTGCACTGATCAAAGGAAGAGCCGGCGCTACCGCGGCGGTACCTAAGAGAGCCGGCATTGCCGCAAGCAGCAGAACGATCATCGTTCCTTTTCCTGCAACAAATGGTGTATCGGAACCGGACATATGGTATCAGATTCACTCCGAAATGATATGAACCTGGTGTCCCTGAACAGAGTTGCAAAGGCAGAAACTGTGTATAGGAAGGAGAACAACCTCTGGGGAAATGATGGAAAAACTCAGCGACCGGCTGGTAAAGTTCGGCTTCACCCGGTACGAAGCCCGGGTATATGTAAGTCTTATCTCCATCCGGGTCGGAAGTGCCCGCGACGTTCAGGAACTGACCGGTATTCCCCGCGGCCGTGTCTATGATGTACTGGAGGGTCTGGTACAGAAAGGCTTTGCCGGCGTCACCAAAGGAACGCCGACGCTCTACTCCGCAACCGACGTACAGGAAACCTTCAGCCGGCTGAAGATAGACTACGCCCGGGTGTGCGATAGTCTCGCCGCCGACCTCATCAAGATTGAACAGAAGGTCACCGCAAAAACCCTCACGTCCCAGTCGTACGAACTGCACACCGAATGGGCACTGGAAAACCAGATTCAGTCCCTTTTCCGCCGCTGCCGCAACGAAATGGTGGTGCTGTGCACAAATCCCTCTACCGCGAAAAAATACGAGTCAGACTTTAAGACGCTGGCCAGACGGGTGCGGCTCTACATCATCGTTGATGATCCTGCACGGTTTTCGGATTTCCCGCTGAAGCTTTATACCGGCGATCAGGATATCGGCACCATATTTCTCGGAACCAAAGCCCCGGACGGCGTAACCGAACGCGTGCCGGATCTGATGATCTTCTCCGACGAAAAAGAGACACTCTCCGTCGTCAGGTCCGGAGATGCTATCGGCGGGATCATGGTGACGAACGGAATTTTTGGAAAATACTTCCAGCGAAGTATTCTCCGGCATCTGAACCGGTCTTAATCTTTTTTTTCGATCGGTTTCGCAAGCCCGATCGACGCAGCTTCCAGCAGTTCGTCCCAGTCCATCGTTGTCTCCACGCAGCCGTCGGTCTTCGTCACCACGCCGAGCGTGATCATATGGATACGTTTTCCCAGTTCCAGTCCCTCCTTCACCTCGACAATACAGCCGACACCGATCATCGCCTGCGGCCGGTACTTCTTCACCATCCGCTTCACAAACGTCGACCCCGGAATCAGGAACGTCAGGTATCCTGCCTCTTCCAGCGGAGGAATCACCGACCCCAGCCCGCACCGTCCGCACGAAACACACTTCAGCCCGTCCGGCGTCAGGCGTGCCGGACACTTCGCCGACCGCAGACAGTGCGGGAAAAAGACCGCACGGCTCTCCACCGGTACTGCGGCGAATGCCGTCGTGTTCATATCGTTATCGATCCGGATCAAAAACTCCATCAGCTGACCGCTGTCCACTCCGAGAATCTGACAGCCGGTCGCAACCGCTCCTTCCGTAAACGCCAGAACAGGCCGGAGCAGCATCGGGAAGTAGATGTGTTTGCGTTTGATCGAAAGCACAATCAAAACAACCATCCCCAGCACGAACACAATCCAGACAAGAATCAGGATCAGGAGAACCTGTCCGATCAGGAGAGCAAGATTATCCCAGAACGGACTGTTGAACACAGTAACCGGAAACGGCAGGGTAACCGGCATTTATGCATCCTCCCCGATCTTGGTCTCAAGTCCGATTGACGCAACCGCAAACACATCCTCCCACGCAACGGTTGTCTCCACACACCCGTCCGACTTCATCACCACACCCATTGCCGTCATATCGATTTTGCGTGCAAGCTCCTGAAACTGTTTGATCTCCATCAGACACCCGACACCGATCATCGCTTTGGGATGGAACCGTTTCAGCAGACGTTTGATGTAGGTCGACCCCGGAATGATGAACACCTGATACCCGGCACCCGTAAGTGCGTTCGTTGCCATTCCCAGACCGCATTTACCGCAGTCAAGACATTTGATGCCGAGCGGCGTCAGGTGTGCTGGGCATTTCGCCGACCGCAGACAGTGCGGCAGGAAAACAACCCGTTCCCCGACGGGAACTGCGGCAAACGCGTCCCGGTTCACGTCGTTCTCCAGCCCGATCAGAATCGTGATGATCTCCGTGTCATCAATCCCAAACATCCGGCAGCCGGTCCGGACTGCGCCTTTCAGCAGAAGGTACGCGGGCCGGAGAAGCCAGGGACAGTACAGATGTTTCTTTCGGACCGACACCACAAACAGGGCAACGGTGATTATCACGAGAATCAGCCAGAGGGAAAAGATCACCAGTGCCAGATGTCCGAGCATCAGGGCGATCGAGTCCCAGAACGGGCTGTTGAAGAGAGAGACAGGCAGTGTTACCGGCATGGGTTACATCTGCCTAAGGAAGAGAAGTCATACGGCGGATAGAACACACCCTTCTCGGTGATGATGGCGGTGACGAGATCGAGCGGTGTTGCGTCAAATGCATAGTTAATGACCGGTACGCCTTCCGGCAGGTTTGGTTTACCCCAGAAAGCCGCGACTTCGTCGCGGCTGCGCTGTTCGACCACGATGTCGGTCTCGACCGCGTCGAGATCGAATGTCGATGCGGGTGCTGCCACGTAGAAGGGAATGTTGTGATGTTTTGCACAGACTGCATGCATGTAGGTGCCGATCTTGTTGAAGACCGCGTCGCGGGTTATGCGGTCAGCCCCGACCACAACGCAGTCGATCTTTCCCTGACGCATCAGATACGCGGCTTCGGAGTCGATGATGGATGTTACCGGGATGTTATCGTGCGCAAGCTCCCAAGCGGTCAGCCGTGCTCCCTGCAGCAGGGGACGGGTTTCGCAGGAGATGACCGAGATCTTTTTTCCCATTTTGTGGGCGGACCGGATCACGCCGAGTGCTGTTCCCCACGTGGAACAGGCGAGTGCTCCGGCATTGCAGTGCGTGAGGACGGTGCCGATCTGCGGGAGAAGCGATGCGCCGTTATGGCCGAGAAGCATGCAGCATTTTTCGTCGTCGGCGGCGATCGTTTTTGCTGCCGTGAGGGCAAGAAACTTTGCCATCTCCGGCGGCAGGTTTTCCATTGCCCGGAGGACTTTGTCGATGCCCCAGGCAAGGTTGACCGCGGTCGGGCGGGTGCTTTTGAGCAGCTGAGCATCCGCGGCAACGGTTTCGGCGAACTCCGCATCCGAGGTGCAGGACACCGCAGACAGCGCCACGCCGAACGCTCCGGCAACGCCGAGAGCGGGTGCTCCGCGAACTTCCAGACGGCGGATGGCTTCGGCCAGCCGTTCGACGGTTTTCACTTCAATCACAGACAGTTCGACCGGGAGTTTCGTCTGGTCGATGAGCATGATCGAGTTGGTGTCGTCGTTCCACCAGAGGGTTTTTGTTTCGTCCGTCACTGTTGGGCCTCGGATGCGTAGGAGTCAATGGTTGCTTTCATGGCCGCCGCTCCTCCGGAGATGACGGAGTCGGGGATGTCTTTGGGTGCCACGGCGGCGCCTGCGATGTAGATGCCGGGCTGGATGGTTCCGGCGGGGTCAAGTTTCATGTCGGCGGAGGAGAGGAAGTTGTTTGCGTCCAGCGGCAGGCCGAGGGATTTGGCGAGCCGGATGGTGTCCGGTTCGGGTTCCATGCCGACCGAGAGTACGACGAGGTCGGCTTCGAGGTTTTTGAACTCGCCGGTCTCGGTGTCTTCGAGGGGGAGTACAAGGTTGTTTTTTGCCTGCTGTACTTCGCCGGGGAATGCCCGGATGATTGCAACGCCCATCTGTTTTGCCCGTTCTGCATACTCTTCGTAGCCTTTGCCGTACGCACGGAGATCGTTGTATAATATAGTGACCTCGGTGTCCGGATAGTGTTCTTTGATGAGCATGGAGTTTTTGAGGGCGTACATGCAGCAGACGCAGGAGCAGAGGTTTCTTCCGGCGGAGACGTCGCGGCTGCCGACGCACTGTATGAATACGACGGATTTCGGGGTTTTGCCGTTTGAGAGCCGCCGCACTTCGCCAAAGGTGGGACCTCCGGCGTTGATCATGCGTTCAAATTCGATGCTGGTGATGACGTCCGGGTAGCGCAGGTAGCCGAACTGGCTTTTTTTCTGTGCGTCAAAGAGGGTGTATCCTGTGGCAATTACGACTGCGGCGGCAGGTACGGTCAGGGTCTGTACGCGGTCTTCGTCAAGGTGCAGGACTGCGTTTTTGCCGCAGACGTCGTAGCAGAGTCCGCATTCGATGCAGTGCAGGTTGTCTTTGACGACGAGGTTCGGGACTACCTGGGCATGCGGTTTGTAGATGGCTTTTCGCACACCGATGCCTGCGTCGAATTTGTTGTAGACTTCGACGGGGCAGATATTTACACAGTCGCCGCATCCGGTGCAGTCAGCTTCGCGGATGTAGCGGGGATATTTGGTGATGGTGACGGTGAAGTTTCCGGCGGTGCCTTCGATTTTTTCCACTTCGGCGAGGGTGAGAAGGGTGATGTTTGGGTGTCTGCCGACCTCGGCCATTTTGGGGGAGAGGATGCACATCGAGCAGTCGTTGGTGGGGAAGGTTTTGTCGAGCATTCCCATGTGGCCGCCGATTGTTGGTTCGCGTTCGATGAGCCAGACGTGGATGTTGTGGTTTGCAAGGTCCATTGCGGCCTGGATTCCGGCGACTCCGGCGCCGATTACGACGACGTCAGATCCATTCATTCTGGTATCTCCTGCCGACGTTTACGTAGGTGTCGGCGTTTTTCCGGTTTCCGGCGGCTTCTTCGGGGGTGAGTTCACGGATTACTTTTCCGGGAACTCCCATGACGAGGGAGTTTGCCGGGATGATTTTGCGTTCGGAGACCAGGGCGCCGGCGGCGATGAGGGAGCCGCGACCGATGACGGCGCCGTTCAGGATGATTGCGCCCATGCCGATCAGGCAGTCATCTTCGATGGTGCAGCCGTGGATGATGGCGCCGTGACCGATGGAGACGTTTTCGCCGATGGTGACCGGATGGCCGATGCTTTCGTGAATGACTGCGTTGTCCTGGATGTTGGATCGGTTGCCGATCGTGATCGGCGCCATATCTGCCCGGAGGACGGCACCGAATAGTACGGTGACGTCATTCCCGAGTGTGACGTCCCCTGCAATCGTCGCGTGCGGGGCGACGAAGGTCCGCTCTCCCTTTTTTCCGCCGCGGGTGCGCGGCGGGAGACCTTCGCTGATATCCATAATGGTACTATAGTTCACTGCGGGGGGTTATGAGGATTTCGGATGGGGTGGGGCTGAGGGTGAGGTCGGAACCGGTTCTGTAATCTTCCGCACACCGTTTTGGTTGGAGGAATCATGCAATACACGAAAATTCCTCCCAAAAGGTGAGGGGATAAACCGAGTTCATTGCAGTGTAGGGGAACAACGGGGGACGGTGTGCGAACTGTTCGGGATACCTTCTGATGTACCAATATCCTTTTCTTTGTACAGCCCATACCAAAACCTCAGATGAAAGTCATGGTCGGCGGGACGTTTGATCCCCTCCACATTGGACACCAGCTGCTGCTGCGGCGTGCCTTCATGACCGCAGGAGACGGCGGTCATGTGGTGATCGGTCTCTCCGCCGATCCGTTTGCCGCCCGTAAACAGCATCGGGTCCGCAAGTATGCGGTGCGGTTTGCGGAGCTTACGGACTGGATCGACAGCCAGAACTTTGCGGCAACGTATGAGATTGAGCCGCTCTACGATCAGTACGGCAGCGCATTGACCCAGGACTTTGATGCGCTGGTGGTCAGCTACGAAACATTCCCGGTAGGCAACGAGATCAACCGCAAGCGAAAGGAGCGGGGAAAAGCGATGGTGGATCTTTATCAGATTCAGTGTGTGCTTGCTGAGGATGGGAAGGCGGTTTCCTCGACGCGGATTTACCGCGGGGAGATCAACCGCTACGGCGAGCCGGTTGCCGAAGAAGAGTTTCTGACAACCGAGTAATCCTGTTGCTGTTTACCCGACGTATCCCTTTCCAGGGACGGGAGTTAATTTTCAGATGAAACCTGAGTGGATTATCTGTTTGCGATCTCCTTATCCCATGTTCGAAGTTTTTCCATCGCAGCATTTTGGGAAAGAGATCTCAGCTGGCGGATCGCAATTTCATTTAGTCGGCAAAGTCGTTCCTGTTGGGAAATATTTTCCGTCATGAACTCCGCATTGAGATTTTCAAGATTAGAAAGAACAACAAGCTGGGATATTGTGGCATGATCGCGTATATTTCCTGATACATCGGGATTTGCCGCCCGCCATTCTTTTGCAGTACTGCCAAACAGGGCAACATTGAGAACATCTGCTTCTGATGCATATGTCATTGCCTGATGCTTTTTGGATACATTTTCCGGAATCTGTGTTTCCCGAACTGCATCGGTATGGATTTTATAGTTAATTTTTGCGAGAGTCCGGGTGAGATTCCAATCCAGAGATAAACGGCTGTTTTCATCAGATTTTAACCGCTGGTAATCCTTGATAATGTAAAGTTTAAACTCGGCAGATATCCATGAAGCAAATTCAAAGGCAATGTCTTTGTGGGCAAATGTACCTCCGCCTATCCCTGCTTTGGAGAGAATGCCTATGGCATTCGTCTTTTCGATCCATTTTTTTGGAGATAAAACGAAAGCGTTTCTTCCGGATTCAAGTCTCAGGGCATTAAATTCATCGACAATAAAATCCGGATTGTTCAGTGTTTCCCATAAGCCGAGAAATTCAATGGTGTCGCGGTTTCTCATCCAGTTTTTTATGACATCAGCAGGTTCATCAGTTCGGTATTTTGCAATGTCAGTGAGAGAGATATAGTCGTCAACAGTACCGCGGGAGAGAACGGTTATATTTACTCCATTGGCATGTATGATATCTTTGAATATTCTGGATGTCATGAGATATTCCCGATAGGGAAATATATCAGGTTAAAAAATATAAGTATGTCGGATACCCGGAACAGGGTCTGGTTAATTGGTTGTATTAAACCCGTCGAATTCGACGGGTTTTATGGTTATGATTAACCGGTATATCGTATGAGTTAAACCCGTCGAATTCGACGGGTTTTCTTTCTTCACAACCGGGTGCAGAAGAGGTCTCAGCGGCGTGAAAGAAAACTTCCGGCATCTGGAAACACAGATCGCCGCAACCCTCGACCAGATCCAAAAGGAACGCGAACTCCTCCTCAGGATCATCGAAAGCAACGAACACACCATCAAACTCCTGATCAAAAACTCCCTCGACGACCGATCAGAATAACCCGGCCGGGCCCCCTCATCATCATTTTTCTTCCGGATCACCCTCCCGCAAAAAAATTTCGCGGCACTTTTTTTCAGATCAGAAAAACACATTAACGTATCCTCATAGGAGTATGACGAAACGGATTGACCACAAAACCATCCGGGAAGAACCGCCGCACACCGCCGGGATACATTTCTCCCCCAACACTTAATCAATCAGAAGGAGAGCCATAGGTTCCGGATGTTCCACACAGGGAAACGTGATCGGCATTCCGGCAAGCTCTGCGGTTTTTTTCATATTGATACCCACAGCATGCTCGGGAATTCTTGCAATCTGCGGATGAAGACAGATTCCCTCTTTCGTATTGCATCTCTCACAGAGTCGGCACGAACCGTTCGACAGGGCAAGAGCAAACGTATATCCTGCATTAAACGCGGTTTTCTCCAGTTCCAGCATGATCGGATGAATCATTTTACTGCCCTGGAAATACTCATCCCAGAATGTCTGTGCCATCTGTTTCTTCTCGGCAGGAGCATTTGGGTCAAGCCAGTATTTGTAAATTGACCGGATAACATCCGGATCAACGTTGGCATCCGAACCGAACTTTACCAGAAGCGCAGACCGGTACTCGCGTACAATTTCCCGGAACTGATCAGGGGTTGGAACATAGGGAGGACAGGTAAGTTTTTTCCCGTACGTAACACAGCCGGAACGGCATTTCAGCGTCACGCGGTTCTCAATAATAATCTGTGACGCAGGAATTATTCTTACTTCCTTTGCCCCGAGCTGTACTGCCTTCTCCGCTAAAAATTGAAATTCCGGGGAAGCAGCACTCTCCCCTTCCTGCGTATCCATACAGTATATTTTCCCGCTTTTACGATATAAGACTACTGTGGAACAAAGCTTCCCCGGACATCCGCATTGAACTCCGCAGGAACCCCTTCCAAAAAAATAAACCGGAACGATCCGGAAACTCCCTCACGCCCTCGTCATCGTATAGGACACCACCGTCTTTGACAAAAGCTCCCCGTCGGGCGACCCCTTCCGCACCTCGCCCTCCGCAAACACAATCCTCCTGCCTTTCCGGGTGATGGCTGCAACACCATAGATCTCACCTTCGCTAACCCCGCGAAGAAAACTCGTCGTCTCCGAGATCGTTGCCGTACCCTCATCCTCTCCCGCAGTCGCAAGAATCGCAAGAGCAATTGCCTCATCAGCCAGAATCACATAAAATCCCCCCTGCAAAAACCCGGACCCGTTGTGCAGATGCGGCGTTACCGTCATCCTCAGCACAGCCTTTCCGTCTCCCCAGGACACAGGTTCAATACCGAGCGTCTGAAACGTCGGGTTTGCCTTTGCACCAATCGAAGCAATCTTTTCCACGTAAGGATGCATACAATCGTATTTGCAGGATAGGAAAAAGGATTTCTGGTTTTTTTCGGAACAACCCCGCGGGGAAAAGAAACGGCGTTTCACCTTCATTCCTGAATATCCCCGAATCGTGGACTGAAATTCGATCGACGACGATCATTCGGAGTCAATAAATGAATTTAGGTGCAAAGCCGAAAGAAACATTTTATTCCTATAGAGGAATATAGTTATCCTAACCAAGCAGCCGGTATCTGGTTGTGGAGGTCAATTCTATGAAAAAAATTACGATTCTTCTTATTGCCGTAGTTACTCTGGCACTCTTTGCCAGCGCTGCCGCGGCAGATAACTCAGTCGGAGGTGACCGCGGCGTAATTCAGCTGAAATGCAACGTTGACGGCGCAACCGCAGTATTAGTATCAATCAACGGCGACGAAAGCGAACCGCAGACCGTAACCAACGGTCAGGCAGAGTTCTCCGTGTACACCACCGGAACCCCGTACAAAGAAGTAAAAGTATCCGCAGACGGCTACGAAACCGCAACCGCCGCAGTCACCATGCCCGCAAAAGGCGAGACCAGCACGGTTACCGTTGACCTCACTGAAATCAAACCGATCGGCGGCGACCGCGGTGTCATTCAGGTCAGATCTACGATTGAAGGAGCAACCGTCGAACTTATCTCTGTCTCCGGCACCGTTGCCTATACCGGCACCATCAAAGACGGTCAGGCAGAGTTCTCCGTATACACCACCGGAACCCCGATCACCCAGGTCAGAGTCTCCGCAACCGGCTACGAAACCGCAACCGAACCGATCATGATGCCCGCAAAAGGCGAGACCGCAACCGTTGACGTCACCCTGACGCCGGTCCCGGCCCCGACCAAATCCCCGATGGGACTCGCAGTTCTGGGTCTGATTGGCGCAGTCGGTGCTGTTGTCCTGCTCCGCAGAGACTAAACAGACTCATTTTTTCTTTTTTACCGGAGGAGTACCCGGCAGAAACTTCCCGGACGTGATGCCGCGAAAAAAAACAGAACAGATATTTTTCCGGGAACCGGAGTACTGCCCCGTACCAAAAAACCAAAAAAAAACGAAAATCAGTTCCCCGCAACCATCGCCAAAAAGAACTCATGAATCCGCGTATCCGCATCAAGCTCCGGATGGAACGCAAGGGCCAGCTGATTTTTCTCCCGCACCGCAACAACACGTCCGTCCACCTGTGCCAGAACCTCCACCCCCTCTCCCGGATCGCGGACACAGGGTGCCCGGATAAACGTCATCGGCACCTCCCCCACACCCGCAAACGGCGCAACCGTCTCAAAACTCCCCAACTGCCTCCCGTAAGCATTCCGCACCGCCGTAATATTCATCGTCGCAAGACAGGGAACTCCACCCTCAACGCGTCTTGCAAGCACAATCAGACCCGCACACGTACCCATCACCGGAAGACCGCCCGCAATACTCTCCCGCAGCCGCTCAAACAACCCGAGATCATGCAGAAGCTTCGTCATCGTCGTACTCTCGCCTCCCGGAATCACCAGCCCGTCAAACTGCCCGTCAAGATCCGCAGCCTTCCGAATCTCAAACGTCTCCGCACCAAGGGACGACAGCCGCGCCGCATGCTCCGCAAACGCCCCCTGCAGGGCAAGAACGCCAATCCGCATAGAACCTTACTGGCCCCGTTCCGCCATCAGAACCGCAATCTCTTCCGCATTAATCCCTACCATCGCCTCACCCAGATCCTCGGACAGCTCAGCCAGCATCTTCGGATTATTATAATTCGTCACCGCCTTCACAATCGCCGCAGCACGCTTGGCAGGATTTCCCGACTTAAAGATACCCGAACCCACAAACACACCCTCAGCGCCCAGCTGCATCATCAGCGCCGCATCCGCAGGGGTCGCAACACCGCCCGCCGCAAAATTCACCACCGGCAGTTTCCCGTTCTCATGCACAAACCGAATCAGATCATACGGAACCTGGAACTGCTTTGCCGCCTCATACAGCTCATCCCCACGCATCCCCACAACCGCACGAATCTCACTCTGCATCGTACGCATATGACGAACAGCCTGCACCACATCGCCGGTTCCCGCCTCGCCCTTCGTCCGGATCATCGTCGCACCCTCAGCAACGCGGCGGAGCGCCTCACCGAGATTCCGTGCACCGCACACAAACGGCACCTGAAACTGCGTCTTATCGATATGATACACATCATCCGCAGGCGACAACACCTCACTCTCATCAATATAATCGATCTCAATTGCCTCAAGAATCTGTGCCTCCACAAAATGGCCTATCCTGACCTTTGCCATCACCGGAATCGACACAGCAGCCTGAATACCCTTGATCATCTTCGGATCGCTCATCCGGGACACGCCGCCTGCCGCACGGATATCCGCAGGAATACGCTCCAGCGCCATAACCGCACATGCTCCGGCATCCTCTGCAATCTTTGCCTGCTCCGGAGTCGTCACATCCATAATAACTCCGCCTTTCAGCATTTGTGCGAGTTCCCTGTTCAGTTTCGGACGGTTTTCTGTCATAACTATCACATCAACTATTGTGTTCAGACGGCTGAACGTATTCCGCCGCAGAATGTTTTACATTTATTTTGCTGAGATAATATGAGACTTCCGGAAGTGCCAGATATTTTCTGAAAATCCGGATGCATTCCCGCCGAAAACAAGCCCCGCATTTATCATTTTTCACAACCAATCTATTTCAGATGCAGTTTGCCAGATTCCGGTTTGCCACGCTTCACAAACAGTACCTCCTCTTCGACGGTCCCGTCCCGGGGCAGGGCAAACCTCCCGCCTCCGCCAACAGTTTTCTCGCCTACTGTTACCACGATCAGACCCGGGGCCTGACCTGTCTCCTGCTGGGAACAACACACCTTGCAGACGGCAGCCTTGCAATCATCACCGAAACGCCTGCGGACGACCCCGTCCTCCTCACCGCAGACCAGCTCGCCGAAATCCCCTGCACCCCCATCCGCCGCGGCGTCTTCGACCTCTCCCGGTTCGTCTGGGCCGAAGCGCTTGCCGACAAAATCGATCCCCTCCCGCAGGAAAACGACACCATTCTTCTCAGCAGAATCTGCGGAATCTGCGTTCATCACCGCGGAAGACACGGATGGCGGACCTGTCCCGCCTTTCCGGACGGCATCCCCGCCGAACTCTGGAACGCAGAAACCGATCCGAAAATTCCCTGCGGTGCAGGAATAGGGTTTGTCCGGAAAGAGCCGCGGCTCTTTCTGGAAGTGTTCGATGTCGCCTCCGGCAAAGTCCTCTACCGCTACGAAGCAAAAGGAAACCCCCGCTGCCCGGAACAGGTACGGGAAAGCTCTGACGTATCCGCCTCTGCCCTTGCCGCATTCCGGAACATGATGAACGACTGGCACACCCACCTTGCCGACCCCGTGAAAGAACTTCTGCACTGCACCGACAGTGACGGCGCGTTCATCACCGAACTTGCCGCGATCAATGTTGTCATGACCATCAACAAACAGACCGGCCGCGAAGTGTACCGCATCATCGACGAGTTTCCCGAATACTGACAACATTTCCTGCAACCCGGTACCCGGCTGCTATCGACATAATTTTCATCTGTTCATCCCAACAATTGTACATCAATGGCCGTCGAAACTACAATGATGGGACTGTTTCTGCTGCTTGCCGCAACCCTTGTGGTACTGTTTATCAGCAGCAAAATTCATCTGCCGACGATCATCGGTTTTTTTGTGACAGGTATTCTTATCGGGCCGTCATGCCTGCATCTGTTCACCTATGACCAGGTCAGCCTGGTTGCCGAGTTCGGACTGATTCTTCTGATGTTTACGATAGGCCTTGAGATATCTCTCAAAAATCTTCTTGCAATGAAACGGCTTGTACTGATTGCCGGCGGAGTACAGATTCTTCTGACGACGTTTGTCGTGTGGCTGATTCTGAATGCGGCCGGTATCGCGTCGGGGACAGCGCTGCTGCTCGGGTTCATGGTGGCTTCCTCTTCGACGGCGATAGTACTGAACCTGTATCAGAACAACGGCCAGATCGATACCCGTCACGGAAAACTGATCCTGGCCATCCTGATCTGCCAGGATATTGCGGTCATTCCCATTATGCTTCTGCTTCCGGTTATTGCCGGGGTCGGCGGCAATGTAGTCTCCTCGCTGATGACGCTCGGAACAGATATTATAGCGCTGGTGGTGGTTCTGGGGATTGCCCTTGTGGTGGTTCCCCGCATTCTGGACGTCGTTGCCGCCCGCAGAAACCGGGAACTGTTCATCATCTCGGTGGTGACGATCTGTATCGGAGTTGCCTGGATTCTGTCACTTGCCGGTGTGTCAACGTCTCTTGGGGCATTCCTTGCGGGTGTGGCGATTGCCGGTTCTGAGTACAACCACGAGGTGCTCGGAATCATTATGCCGATCCGTGACCTGATGACGAGTGTGTTCTTCATCTCGGTCGGTATGATGCTGTCGGTCGCGTTCATGCTGGACCATATCCTGTTCATTCTGGCACTGGTTGCAGTGCTGTTCCTGGGAAAGATGGTGATTACCACTGCCGCGGGACTGCTTTCCGGAGCGGCAGCGGGTGCGGCAGTTATCGGCGGTGTGGGTCTTGCGCATATCGGTGAGTTTTCGTTTGTGCTGGGGGCGGCGGGAATGTCGCTCGGGCTGCTGAACGATACGATTTATCAGGTGTTTCTTGCGGTGGCGATTCTGTCGATGACGATTGCGCCGTTTGCGGTGGATGCTGCCCCGAAGGTGTCGCGGATGGTGATCTGTTCGCCGCTGGTCAGCCGCCGCTGTTCTCCCGGGACGGGAGAACAGGAGACGGCCGGGGAGACGGAGACAGAAGATGACCATGAGTATGTGATTGTGGTCGGGTTTGGTCCGGCAGGGAAGTACGTGGTCCGGGCACTGAAGCGGGTTGGCCGCGAGTATATTATTCTTGAGATGAATCCGGAGACGGTTGCAGCCGAACGGGCAAAAGGAGAGAACATTGCCTACGGCGATGCCTCGCTTGAACCGATTCTCCGGTATGCGGGAATTGAGCGGGCGAAGACGCTGGTAATTACGATTCCCGATTCCGCTGCGGTTCGGGGAATTGTGTCAGCCGCACGGCGGATGAATCCGCGGACAACGATTATTACGCGGACCCGCTACACGGGGGAGAGTCCGACGCTGTTTAAGATCGGGGTGGATGAGGTGATCGCAGACGAACGTGAGGCAGGTCTTGCGATGACGCGGCGGGTGTTTGCGAGCGAGAGTGTTCCGGCAAAGGATCTGGATCAGTATGTACGGGAGGTGCGTGCGGAGATCTTTTCGGAACGTGAAGAGGCGATGGCGCAGAAGGCGGAGGAGAGCCGGCTGCGGAGACTGTCGGCAACGCTTGAGCCTGCGGCAAAGACGGAGTTTGTGCATGTGCCGGTACATCCGGAGTCGGAATCGGCCGGAAAGGTTCTGTCCGATCTGCATCTGCGAAAACGGTTCCATGTATCGATTGTGTCGCTGCGTCGGGAGTCGGGGGAGGTCATCCTGACGCCGGACGGAACGACCGTCCTGCTGCCGCATGATATGGTGCTTCTGTCGGGAAGCCGCGAGGATGTTTCCGCAGTTCAGCGTCTGTTCGGGAAAAAGCAGGAGTAATCTGTGCGGTTTCCCTCCCGCAGATATTTTTGGGGATAATCATACAGTCGTTGTGGTAATTAATATTTTGCATCCTGTCCGGGAGTTTGGGAGAGGGGCGGACATATCCAGAATAATTATATGCTTTGAAGTACATTTTCATCGAATAACCCGTTTTGGGAGGAATATGAATATGGCCCCAAAAAAGAGACAGAAGGATTTACTGAAACTGTTTTCTGACATTACGCAGAAAACAAAGATTGTGGAGCCCATGAAGCAGCTTCACGGTACGCTGCGGGATCAGGATGCGGTTGAGCGTGAGATCGCTCTGATTATGCGGGAGATTCAGGAGCGTGGATTTTTTAAGACGAAACTGGAGCCGATTCAGCTGGCACGGCTGATTACGGCGTTCCATGCAGGCAAGAATGATACGGAGATTGCCCGCGAACTGGGCGATGAGAAGCTGTCAAAGACGGTTGCCCGCGCCCGCGTGCGGCTGAAGCTGTTCCGCGATCTTGATTTTAATATGCCGTTCGATCAGGCGCAGATGAAGACGCTGATGAGTACGGATAAGACGATGCGGGAGATTTCAGAAGAGCTCGGCATCAGTCCGACAACCCTTCGCGAGTACCGGCACGTAATTGAGCAGCGGGAGGATACGACGCTGGATCCGTATCTGGAACGTATCCGCGATGTGATGGAGGATCGGGATCTGACGGAGAAGATGGCGTCGGGTCTGCAGGAGGATACGCTCGGCGAGGCTATCGATGTCTCGGAGTCGGACAGTATCGAGATCAACTGATATTTTCTTTTTTTTTGCTGTCCGGCGGTTGATGCTTTTTTTCTTTCTGATGCAGAAAAATGCAACTCCTTCCGGATCAATTTGTATTTATACGGCGAAAGGGAAGTATATGATATGTATATCCGCTATATTGGTCATTCCTGTTTTTCGCTGGAAGGATCGAAGAAAGTTCTGATCGATCCCATGCCTGCCGAAGCCGCTGAGATTGCTGCGGATCTGGTGCTGGTGACCCACGGTCACGGAGATCATCTGGGGATCACGGTTGATCTGAAGAAACCCACGGTAGCAATTCATGAGCTTGCGCAGTATCTGTCGCGAAAAGGTGTTCCGGCAACCGGGATGAATCTCGGCGGGACGTGGGTGTCTGACGGGGTGAAGGTGACTATGGTTCCTGCTTTGCATTCCTCCTCGGTGACGGAGAATGATGTTGAGCTGTATATGGGAACTGCCGCCGGGCTCGTGGTGGAGATGGACGGGATTGTGGTGTATCATGCGGGCGATACGGCGCTGTTTTCGGATATGAAACTGATTCATGAGCTCTATCATCCGGACGTTGCGCTGCTGCCGGTCGGGGACCATTATACGATGGGACCTGCCGAGGCGATGATTGCTGCGGAGTGGGTCGGGGCACCGCTGGTGATTCCGATGCACTATAATACGTTCCCGGCAATTGCGCAGGATCTGACGGAGTTTAAGCATGCAATTGAGGCAACGACGTCGATGCGGGTGGATGTGGTGAATCCGGGCGACGGAGTCGAGGTCTCACCGCAGCAGTGAAACTCCCTGCGGCAGCTCTTTTTTTCTGTCGGGGACACTCTCAGCGTCCCCCGGTATTTCCAAACAGATTTATGTCCGTGTGTGTAATCTGAGATAAGAACCGGTCGTTTGTGGAGACGGACCGGCTGGTGTTGGGTATGGTGTCACTGGAGAGTTTGTTTCATCTGAAAGCCGAAAACACGACGGTATCCCGCGAAGTTACGGCAGGTCTCACGACCTTTTTTGCGATGGCCTACATTATTATTGTAAACCCTGCCATCCTGAGCGAAGCCGGGATGGAATGGGGAGCCGTGTTTCTGGCGACCATTCTTGCGGCGATTGCGGGCACCCTGATTATCGGGCTGTATGCGAATGTGCCTTTTGCCCAGGCGCCCGGCATGGGACTGAACACCTTTTTTGTGTACACGATCTGCTTTGTGCTGGGGTTCACCTGGCAGCAGGCATTATCGATGGTGTTTTTGTGTGGAATTCTGAATGTACTCATGACGGTAACGAGCGTCCGCAAACAGCTGATCATCTCTATTCCTCCGTCGCTTCAGGCAGCGATCGGGGGAGGAATCGGGGTGTTTGTGGCATATATCGGTCTCCTGAATGTAGGACTGATTGAGTTCTCGGCAGGTGTTCCTGCCCTCGCCTCCCTGCACCAGCCGGTTATCTGGGTGTTTCTGATCGGGTTTGCGGTGACGCTTCTGCTGCTGGTCAAGCAGGTGAAAGGGGCACTGCTGATCGGAATCGGGATTGCCGCGGTTGCCGGAATCCCGTTCGGGGTAACGGGGATTGGGGAAACGATCAGTTTCTCGGAGGCATGTGCGGCTCTGCCGTCCACGTTCGGGGTTATCTTTACCGATGCGGGGCTGGTCTCACTGTTTACGGATCCGACACGGCTGCCTCTGGTGCTGGTGACGGTTCTGGCGTTTGGTCTGTGTGATATGTTTGACACGATCGGGACACTGGTGGGTACGGGACGCAGGAGCGGGATCTTCTCGGATGAGGATATGCGGACAATGACGGAGAGCAAAGGGATGAAGAGTAAGATGGAACGGGCACTGTTTGCGGATGCGGCCGCAACGACGATCGGATCGGTGATGGGAACGTCAAATGTGATTACCTATGTGGAGAGTGCAACCGGAATTGCCGCGGGCGGACGAACAGGGCTGACGAGTGTGGTGGTTGCGGTCTGTTTTGGAGTGAGTACGTTTTTTGCGGGCGTGGTGAGTGCGGTGCCGCTTGCGGCGACATCACCTGTTCTGGTAATTGTAGGGATTATGATGGCGGCATCGTTTGCGGATGTGGCGTGGCGGGAGTTCGAGGTTGCGGCTCCGTGTTTTTTTACGGCGGTGTTTATGGCGCTGTGCTATAACATTTCGTACGGGATTGCGGCGGGTTTTCTGACGTACTGTCTGATCCGGATCTATAAGGGAGAGGCCCGGCAGGTGCACCCGCTGATGTGGATCTTTACGGGTCTGTTTGTGGTGAACTTTGTGATGCTAGCATTGATTTAAGGGCATCAGCTCCCGAGAAGAGCCCTTGGGGTCTCCGGCAAAAAAAAGAGTGTATGAGAGAAAAATTATTTCAGCAGAGCGATCGCTTCTGCGACGCTCTTGTTTTCCACCGTGATTGCATAAATCGCGTTGCAGAACTTCACGGCCTCGTCAAGAGATTTCTGGTGAATGTTTCTGCCGGTTGCGTTGCCGGATGCACCGCCGATGTGAATCTGGTCGTAGAGTTCGGCGAGGAATTTTTCTTCCGAGACCGATGAGCCTCCCGCACAGACGAGTTTTGTCCGGCCTGCTGCTTTGACTGCTTCCTGAAGAAGTTCTGCGGATGCGGCTCCTTCCTTCTTCGGTGCGTTCACTTTGACAAAGTCGCTGCCGAGACATGCGGCAACACCTGCTGCGCCTGCGATTAAGTGCGGGTCTTTTTCGTCCTTGACTGCTTTGCCGCGGGGGTAGATCCACAGAACGGTTACCATACCGTACTGGTGCGCTGTGTTGATCAGCTGGGCGGCTTCGGCCAGCATGTCTGCTTCCTCTTCGCTGCCGAGGTAGATCGTGTAGCCGATGCCGGCGATCTTAATGCCGCGGTCGGCGATCTCAGCAATCTGATCGACCGTCCACAGCTGGGGGCTGACCGGGTCCTTCTGGGATACGCCGACGAGGTGGGTCTTGGAGTTCATCTTGACAAGATAGGGAACCTCGGGGTAGTCCATGGCGTAGCGGGCGATAAGGCCCAGCTGGGCGGCAAGAACGCCGATCTTTGCCTTTGATGCAATGCGGAAAAGGTGTTCGGGGTCGGCGTCGTCAGCAGGGATGCCCGATCCGCAGAAGTCGTCGTTGAGATGCTCAATCTTCTGATCGCCTGCAAACAGCATCAGGCGGCCGGAACCTCCGGTGATCAGGTTGTAGTTTTCGGTGTATTGTTCCCGCATACATTCGGGAACGTCGAGCGGTACCTTCACATCAGTCATTGTGTATTAGTTGCCCTCTGAGATTGTTAAGGTTGCGAGTTTTCCGGCGTTGTACCGAAATTCGTTATGGACTCCGCATGATCATCATTGATCAAATTTTGGCCCGCGATTCGCACGGGCTCTGCCGTGCTCGCCGCTCCGCGGGAAGCCGCGAAACACGTGTGTCTCCGGACTGGATGGACAACGCCTCCTGCTGCGAAACCCTTATAGAGATCCCCGGCAGACATTCTCTCTGGAAAAATGCCGCCCGCATCCCCTCTCATCTACCTCAACAATGCTGCCACCAGCTGGCCCAAACCCTCCTGCGTGACCGAAGCGGTTGCCGCAGCTCTTGCTCTTCCTCCCTTCGGTTCCGGTCGGACGACCGGAACCGAAGGCCAGGATTACGCAACCCTCGCCCGCGAACGGCTCGCACATCTCCTCGGCGTCCCGGAACCCGGACACCTCATCTTCACCCACAACGCAACCGATTCGCTGAACATACTGATTCCGGGATTTCTTGCCGGTCACCCGGACAAACCTCACGTCCTCACCACCGCCCTTGACCACAACTCCGTACTTCGCCCCCTGCACGAATACGCCCGGGCCGGCCGCATCCGGCTTGATATCGTCCCGTTCACCAACGCCTGCGTCACTCCCGAAGCGGTGGAGGCCGCCATCCGGCCCGACACAAAACTCATGGTCATGACCCACGCAAGTAACGTACTCGGTTCTGTTCAGAACATCCGGGCAATCGGTGAACTCCTCCACGATCACGGCATCTTCTTCCTCGTGGACGGAGCACAGACGGCAGGCCACGTACCGGTAACGCTGCGGGATCTGCCGGTCGATGCCTTCGTGTTTACCGGTCACAAAGGACTCTTCGGCATTCCCGGCACCGGAGGATTCTATCTGCGGGACCCGGACGCAGTCGAACCCGTTCGGTTCGGAGGAACGGGAACCAACTCCGTCTCGCTGTATCAGCCTCGGGAAATGCCGGACAGATTTGAATCCGGAACGCACAACTACCCCGGTCTTGCAGCACTTGCCGCAGGGGTTGCGTTTCTGGAACAGGAAGGAATTTCTGCCGTCGCCGAAAAGGCAAAACGCCAGACGGCGGCCATCATTGCAGGTCTTGCGGACGCGGAAAACATCATCATCTACCACAAAACGCCCGACATCCCCGTAATAGCCGTAAACATTCAGGGGCTGGACAACGACGCGGCAGGATTCATCCTCGCCAGAGCCTATAATATTATTGTGCGGACCGGCCTCCACTGTGCCCCACTCGTACACAAAACAATCGATGACGGTCAGGGCTGTATCCGCCTGAGTCTGTCCTATTTTACTACGGATGCCGAGTGTGAATCGGCAGTAAACGCACTTTTGGAGGTGGCAGAACATGCGCATTCTTCGTTCCATTCAGCATAAGTACTGCGCGGACGGCTCGTTTATGAAAGAGTACCAGCTCAGCGAACCGGTAACCGCCGGATTTTTCCGGTATCTGGGTAACTTCGGAAAAGTGGAGTCGATGCCGGGTCTCGGCGGGGGATTTTATTCGTTCGAGCGGCCGGACTGGTTTTCGATCAAGGGGTTTGCGGGGGATACGACGGTCGAAGTCAGGTTTAAACCACAGTCGATGGATATGACGGGGGATTTTCTGTTCTTTTTGTTCTCGTCATATCATGAGGAGGGAGTGGATCTGACGGTTCTCAAGCGGCGGGAGCAGTCGCTTGCCGAACGGGTGCGGGTACATTTGTACGGGAAGTAAAACAAACCCATCATGACCGCCGCGATCCTTTCTCCACTCTCCGCAGCGCCGCCGTCATTCCGCTGCCGTACTGCATCGCCTTTTTTGGTTTCCACGCCAGATCCTCCGGAAGATACTTCGCCGCAACTTTGCGCAGCGCAATTTTTCGCAGATCGCCTGCGACCAGCTCATCCGCGGATAACCGCCGCGACGCCCGTACCACCCGCTCATCCATATAGGGCATCGAGTACCACACCCCGGAAATCCCGGCAGCTGTGGAATCACGGACACGCTGTGCCGCAAGCCCCGCAAAATCCGCATCCAGATCCGCACGGAGATCTACACTTCTGCCGTACCGGGAGTACCCGCCGAACAGCTCATCTGCTGCCTGACCGGTCAGAACCCGCTCCGCCCCGCAGGCTTTTGCGGTTCTGCCGATGAAGTACCCGGTCAGCGCAAGCTCCGTATCCATCCGCGACGCACCCGGCAGTGCCGCACGGACGAGCGGCAGCGCCTCGCAGAGATCCTCCTCCGTAATCTCGCAGACCGTAAGCGAAAGACCCAGCCGGTCGGCTGCATCCGCAGCAGCACAGAGATCATGCGACCCGGCAAACCCCACGGCAATGCAGGGAAGATCCGCAAAAACCGCAATCAGCGTTGAATCCACCCCGCCGGAAAGCGTGACGACCGAAGCTGTGCTTTGGTCGTCACACCGGAGACGGACAGCCTCCCGGATAGCATCTTCGAGCGGAAGATCCGGCACGTCCGGCACAATCCGCCACTCCTGTTCCGAAGAACGGATAACTCCCGGCGGAATATCTCCCGGCATGATACCGTACCGGTCGCGGGCAGTGAACCGATCGGTTCCAAGAACAAACTCACCCCCGCAGCGGCAGAGCCGCTCAGGGGTGAGTTCTGCAATCTCGTCGGCTCCGAGAACACGTCCCTGCTCCTCGACCCAGCCGCGGAACTGCATCAATACCCCCGCGAAAGAACTTCCAGCTCATCACGGATACAGCTGCGGATCATCTTCTCAAGGGCTTTGGGATCAAGCGGCTTTTCTGAACTCTGCTGTGCGGTAATCCGGGCATTCATCGCACGGATACCCTCACTCACCGTTTTCCCGTACTGTAAACAGAGGGCAATTGCATCCTCATCAACGCGGATAACTCTGGAAGGCATATGTGTACTTTCTTTCGGCGGTCAGAAGGGATATATGTTACAGATTGTAACATGCAGATCGGGAGGATGTTACAAATTGTAACGTAGTCGGAAAGGACTGTTACAAATTGTAACAGACAGGGGTGTCACTCTATGTTCAACATCTTCATTCCTTCTCCGACAATAGTACTTAGGCGGATCTGTGCAGCACCACGCAGCAGTACAGACGATAGAGCTGAAAACCCCAATGAACACCCATCGCTTACTATCCCTCTTCCCTCTCGGACTGATTACCGCCGCCGTACTCCTGAAAAACACCATCCTCGGAATCCTCGGCTGTCTGTTCCTGCTGGCACTCATCCTCTTTCTTCAGACCAAACGACAGTCACCCTGCCTTCCCCCGTTCCCCGCTCCCGCCGACCCTGTCGAACTCCGCCGGACAATCCTCCGGACCCTGAACGCCGGAAAATCCGGCAGCATCCCGGAAGAAAACCTGGACGCCGCAATTCAGACAGTTCTGCAAACCTGGACCCCCATCCGGGAAAAACACCCCCTCACCTGTCAAATAAGCAGACACCTGCGGCAGCCGCAGATCACCCTCATCCTCCCCGGCAAAAAAACCAACCCTCTCATTCTCCCTGAATCAGAGGAAACCTCTGGGGAACCCCTCTTCCAAACCGCCGCTCTTCTGGCATCCTACCAGTACCGCAACGGAGAAAACCGCCTGACACTCCGGCAGGCACGAAAAAAACCTGCCCCCTACCTCCCGCTGCTCTGCGCAGCCACTGCCGGCATAACAGCCGGACTCCTCTGCCGGTACGGCCTCCCTGCCGAAACCGTCTCCGATCTCCGGAATCTCATTCTCACCCCCTTGTTCGACACCTTTCTTGAAATACTGATTGTCATCGCCCTGCCGATGATCTTCCTCTCCCTCATCGTAAGCCTTGCCGGCTTTGGGACCATCGAACGATTCCGCACAATTGGCACCACCATACTTACCCGGTATCTCCTGCGAATCATCCTCGCACTCGGAATTGCCCTGGTACTCTGCCTGCCGTTTGTCCCCCTCTCCCTTGGAAGCGGCTTGTCGGGCGGAGGAGAATTTCAGTCCCTCTTCGGTCTGTTCCTCTCGATCATTCCGTCCAGTCTGTTCACCCCCTTCACCGACCGGCATCCGCTCCAGATCATCTTCCTTGCACTCCTGTTCGGCTATGTGATTCTCCTGATCCACCGATCGATTCCTGCCATAATTACCCTTCTGGACCAGGCAGATCATCTGATGCAGCAGGTCATGACAAAAATTGTTCTGGTTCTGCCGGTCTTCATCTTCCTGAGTATGTTCCGGCTCATTCTGACCGATCAGGATTTTGGCGGGCTTGGCCTGCTGGTTCTCCTTATCCTGATCTGTCATGTGATTCATCTGGCCGTTATGGGCGCTGAAGTGTCGATCCTCCGAAAAATTTCCCCCCTGACATTGATCCGAAAACTGTTCCCGTCCTTTCTGATCTCCCTAACAACTGCATCTTCCGCTGCGGTATTGCCGATAAATATGCGGGTGTGTCAGGACCAGTGCGGGATTTCCCGCAAACTGGCGGACTTTGGTGTCCCGCTCGGCACGGCATTTTCCCGTGCCGGTATTGCGACCGAGTATTTCTGTGTGAGCCTGTTTATGGCAGCGTATTTTGGCGTGCCTATCTCAATTTCCTGGCTGATTATTGCGGTGATCGTCGTGTTTCTTGTTTCGATTGCAGGGGTTCCGGTTCCGTGCGGGAATCTGATTAATTATCCGATTGTGTTTTCCCAGCTGGGTATTCCCCTGGATGCTATGGCGTTTGCCATTGTGATTGCCGTGGTTATGGATTATATGAATACTGTCGTGAATATGGTTGCGGTACCGATCGATATGATCCAGTCAGCGGCAAAGCTGGATATGCTGGATGAGGGAAGACTGAAGGCTGATCGATAACTCCGGTATTTTTCCGGTCACCGCTCCTCCCAAAAAAAGAAAAGTTAGAGAGTACAGTAGGTCACCAGCTTGCGGATCAGATTGTCCACCTGAACCTCTGCAAGGCCGATATATGCATCCGGATTCAGCAGACTCACCAGCTCCTCTGCTGAGACATACTTCACCACATCCTGTTTTGCCGAAAGAATATCGGCCAGCGGTTTTCCTGCCGCAAGCGCTTCCATGCTGCTTTCGCGGATAATTTCGTGGGCGTCCTGCCGCGGCATACCGCGGCGGGTCAGTTCGATCATCACCGACTCTGCGAGAGTGATGCCGTGCAGCATCAGAAGATTCCGGCGTACGTTCTCCTCTTTGATCACCAGGTTTTCCAGAACATTTGTCATCAGTTTCAGGCAGTGATCGCAGAGGATCGTGGCTTCAGGGAAGGTGATTCGTTCGCAGGAGGAGTTCGTCAGATCCCGCTCGTCCCAGAGCGTGTTGTTCAGCAGTGCGGGTTCTACCATTGCCCGGACAATCCGGGAAAGACCGCCGACCTGTTCACTCTTGATCGGGTTTCTCTTGTGCGGCATGGTGGAGGATCCCACCTGTTTTTTGCCGAACGCTTCTTCCACTTCGCCGATCTCGGTACGCTGCAGCGACCGGATTTCGATACCGATCTTGTCCAGTGTGGTTGCGATGTTTGCCAGCATGAAGATGTACTCTGCATACCGGTCCCGGGCAATGACCTGGCTGGACACGTCAACCGATCCGATCTCCAGATACTTCATCATCGCGGCCTGGACTTCGATTCCATGGTCACCCATTGCGGCCATGGTGCCAACCGCTCCTGTCATCTGACCGACCACCGCACGCGGACGAATCTCCCGCAGACGGTCGATGTGGCGGGCAACTTCCGATGCCCAGATTGCAAACCGCAGACCATAGGTTGTGGGAACTCCCTGCTGGCCGTGGGTTCTTGCGGCGCAGACGAGGCTTTTTGTTGTTCCGGCACGGTCCAGCAGAACGGATACGAGGGCAACGAGTTTCTTTTCCAGGGTGTCAAACGCATCCTTCAGCTGTAAGCCGGTTGCGGTGTCCAGAATATCATTCGAGGTTGCACCATAGTGAATCCAGCGCCCGGCATCACCACAGACTTCGGAGATTGCTTTGATCATCGCCATGGTGTCATGGTTGATCTCGGCTTCGATCTCTTTGGCACGTACGAGGGAGGCGGAAAGAGCGTTCTGTTCGATGACTTTTGCATCTTCAGCTGGGATCATCCCGATCTCTGCTTCAGCATGGGCAAGTGCAATCTCTGCACGGACAAGACAGGTAAAACGATGCTCTTCACTCCAGATGCTGCGCATCTCCGGAGTACCATACCGGTAATCGATCGGATGAATTGCCATAAGTGAGAAAAGTATTGGTGCTGGGGAGATATGAAAGGTCTTATTCGGCGAATGTCTGAAAAAATTTTGTCTGACGGGATCAGAGTATCCATCGTCAAAACCCTCATGATGCCTGATGTCTATTGAGTGTGCTGGCAATTGAAAAAGAATGCTGAATCTGATCTCTTGAGAAGGGTTTGGTTTTGAAACAGTTTTTGTTTCAAAACTCTGCGGAAATTATGGGTGTTCGTCTTCGTTCTGCCGCGTGGTATTGTTCAGGAGTTTTTTGATGACTGCATCCTGCTGTTCGATTCGTTCCTGCAGGAGCCGGATGCGGGCGTCTTTTTCTTCAAGAATCCGGTCAAGATAGGTGATACGTTCCTCACAGTGTTTTTGGGAGTTCTCCAGCAGCTCTTCACGCAAAACGAGTTCTTTTCGGATTGTTTCGATCTGCTGCTGCATCTGTGCAGGGTTTCCGTCAACGGACATCCAGTAATCTATGGCGCTGCGGACAAAGTCGATTTTTTTCCCGCCGTGCTGATCCATGTAGTTATAAAAATTCTGAATATATTCTGATCCCAGACGGAAGTTCAGCTTTTCGGGCGGATATTTCTTGCGAGTTTCTCCTTCCATCTTTGTCTCGTGTACTCATTTAGAACCGGAATCTATATCTCTGTGGGTGTTGCATACATTCTTATTGGTGTCTAAAATACACCCAATAAACCCCCATATATGTGTTTAGTGGTACGTCGATATGTTGCGAGAAACTGCCGGAAACGGAAAAATAATGCTGCAACTCCCAAAACAGGAAACATGCGGCAGGGAAGACAGCTATGCGTGATGCAGTTTCTTTACCCAAAAGTCTCCTCAGACTTATGCGTCCGAAGCAGTGGGTGAAGAACGGATTTATTTTTGCGCCGCTGTTGTTTTCGGGCAGTTTGTTTGATCCGGATCTGTTTCTCCTCTGCTGTGTCGGCTGTGTTTTGTTCAGTCTTGCGGCAAGCTGTGTCTATATTCTGAATGATGTTGTGGACAGGGAAAAGGATCGTCTGCATCCGAAGAAGTGCCGGAGGCCGATTGCGAGTGGGGCTGTTTCTGTTACGCAGGCATGTCTGCTTCTTGGCGTGCTCGTTGGTATTTCCTTTGCAGTGAGTCTGTACCTGAACATTTTGTTTGCGCTGGTGCTTGCGACCTACTTCTGTTTCAATCTCGCGTACTCGTTTGTGCTGAAGCACATTCCGATTGTGGACGTGATGAGTGTTGCAGCGATGTACGTATTCCGGATTGTTGCGGGAGCAGTGATTATCGGATGTTATACGATCTCACCGTGGATTATTGTGTGTACATTTTTTGTTTCTCTGCTGATTGCGGTACAGAAACGGAAAGGAGAACTTGCCGCGGTGACCTCCGGAAAAGCTGAAGGGAGAACGGTTTTGCAGAAGTACACGCCGTCACTTCTCCGCGATATGGCCGTCACCTTAGGGGCGGTAACGATTACGGCGTACTGTTTGTACACCTTCCAGTCACAGACATCCCACTATATGCTGCTGACGATTCCTTTTGTGATCTTTGGTCTTCTCCGGTATCAGTTCCTGACAGGGACTACGGATGTGGGAGAGACACCGGAGGAGATTGTGCTGAAGGATAAGCCCATGGTTGCGGATCTGGGGTTGTGGGTTCTGGTCTGTATCGGCATTTTGTATCTGGTGTGAGAATGGCTGAGTCCCTGCATGTGTATGATTTTGATAAGACGGTATATGCGGGAGACTGCAGTCTTGACTTCTGGAAGTTCTGTATGAGACATTCACCGAAGATTCTTGTGTATCTGCCGAAGACTCTCTGGACGTTGGGGCTGTATTTGTTGGGTCTCCGGAATAAGGTTCAGTTTAAGGAATCCTTCTTTGGATTTCTTGCCGGCATCCCGGATAGTGAGGAGATGATTCAAAGGTTTTGGATGGTTTCTGAGAGGAAACTGAAGCCGTGGTTTCTTTCCGGGATCGATCCCCGAACACTGATCATTTCTGCGTCACCAGAGTTTCTGCTGCGGTCCGTTTCGGAGAAGCTGGGTGTCCGGCTGATTGCATCAAAGGTTGATCCGAATTCCGGAAAATTTCTTTCGGAGAACTGTTACGGCGAGGAGAAACTGCGCAGATTTTCTGCGGAGTTCCCTGATGCGGTGATAGAAACGTTTTATTCGGATTCACCTTCGGATGCCCCGCTTGCCGCGTGCGCACAGCAGGCGTTCCGGGTTGTCGGTGAGGAAAAAATTTTGTGGGAGGAGTATCGTCCGAGTGGTTTTACGAAGATGAAGGAGACATTTCTGTCAAAAGATTTTCTCCTGTTTTTGTTCTGCGGCGGGATGGGAACGCTGGCAAATTTTGTGTGTTCTCTTGCCATCTCCACACAGATCAATCCAACGCTTGCTTATGTCGTCGGATATGGGCTGAGTCTGTTTGTAGCTTACAGCTTAAACGCCCGCCTCATCTTCCACACATCACTGAAGGCCTCCTCGTTTGGAAAGTTCGTCATCTCGTACATTCCGAACTTTCTGATCCTCTTTACCTTCGTTAGTATCTTTCTCAATATTTTTTTGTGGAACAAGATTATCGTCTATGCCCTCGCCGCAGTGTTGGGACTGCCGGTAACATTTGTTCTGGTGAAACTTTTTGCATTTCGGACATCCTCGCAAAGAGGAGGCTAAGAGAGAGTAGTATGTCAAAATATTTCATAACCGGAGGTGCCGGTTTTCTCGGCATCAATTTGACCAGATATCTGCTGGAGAAAGGACACGACGTAGTTTCGTATGACATCTTGCAGGAGTACGCCTACCCGGAAAAAGATAATCCTGCCGTTACGGTTGTTTGCGGTGATATCCGTGAGTATGATTCCCTGCGTCACGCGATGTCCGGCTGTGATGTGGTGGTCCATACGGCAGCCGCTCTTCCGTTGTACTCAAAGGAGGACATCAGAAGTACGGACATTGATGGAAGCAGAAATGTTCTCCTTGCCGCACAGGCGAACGGGATCAAACGTGTAATTCAGATCTCGTCAACTGCGGTGTACGGGATTCCGGATCACCACCCGCTTCTGGAAACAGATAAACTGGATGGTGTCGGGCCGTATGGTGTTGCAAAGATTGAGGCAGAGAAGACCTGTGCCGAGTTCCGCAAAGAAGGGATGATCGTTCCGATCATCCGTCCGAAGTCCTTTATCGGACCCGAACGTCTGGGTGTGTTTGTGCTCCTCTATGACTGGGCACAGGACGGCAGAAATTTTCCGATGATCGGAAGTGGAAACAACCGGTATCAGCTGCTTGACGTGTATGATCTCTGTGCGGCAATTTATCTGTGTGCCACGCTGGATGAGAAGATCGTGAATGATACCTTCAATATCGGTGCTGAGGAGTTTACCACGATGCGGGAGGACTATCAGGCTGTTCTGGATGAAGCCGGTTTTGGAAAACGGATCATCGGGTTTCCCAAGGCGCCGGTTATCTGGACCCTGCGGGCATTGGAGTTCCTGCATTTGTCTCCCCTGTACAAGTGGGTGTATGAGACCGCAGGCGAAGACTCATTTGTATCCATTGAGAAGGCAAAGCGGCAGCTTGGCTGGCAGCCGGTGTACTCGAACAAAGATGCACTGCTGCGGAACTATGCCTGGTACCTTGTGCATCAGGATGAGTTCAAGGGAAAGCAAGGAGTGTCGCACCGTGTACCCTGGAAACAGGGGATTCTCGGAGTGGTGAAGAGATTATTTTAATTGGAGTATTTTATGACCGAACATCTGCAACTAATAAAACAGTATCTTCTGAACAATAAATACACGGTTATCGTGTGTGTACTTACCCTCGTGGCCTTATTCCTCCGTTTGTTCCATTTAGGATACAACTCACTCTGGGGAGATGAGATCGCAACAGTCCATTTTGTTTCCAATGGGTTGGAGGGAGTTTGGAATGTGATGTACATTGACGGAAGACCCACACCCCCATTGTACTATACGCTGGAGTCCATTACTCTCTCTTTCCTCGGTCATGGTGAATTTGCGGTGAGATTACTTTCAGCGATCTTCGGGGCATTTTCTATTCCACTGATCTATCTCCTTGGAAAGGAACTTCTTGATCAACGAACCGGAACTCTTGCAGCGGGAATATTAACCGTTCTCATCTATCATATCTACTACTCTCAGGAAGCCAGATGCTACACAATGCTGCTCTTTCTCTTCCTGATTGCAACTCTCGCATATATTCGGGCAATGAAAACCAATCAGACAAAATACTGGGGAATCTTTGCGTTATTCTCTGCACTGATTGTCTGGACACATTTTATAGGGTCTATTGGTGTTGGGATCTTACTCCTCCATGCAATTCTTACTATCCTCCTGACCCGCCAGTATGGGAATATACGAAATTTCCTTTTCTCTATTCTGGGAATACTGCTCCTTGTGTCTCCCCTGTTCTTCGTTCTGGTACAAGTGGGCTCAGATATTCCTTCGGCTGCAAGTGTGTATGGGCTTGGCGTTTTCTTTTTGCCTCAGGCCCTTCTCAAGATGTTTAATCCCAGTATTAATACCTATACAATACTTGGAGGATTGTTTGTTGTTGCTGCACTGATCTGCTGGATTATCGGAATGCGGAATCTGTATAAGACAGATAAGAATGCCCTGCTTCTTGTCGGTATGGTGTGTATACTTCCGCTGGTTTTTGGTGAGATAGTCAACATTTTAGGTTTTGATGTATGGTACAATCATTTCATCTTCATTCTTCCCTTCTTCCTGATCGGAATTGCAAACTGTATTAATTTCAGTCCAAATCCCTCAACAAAAAAGATCTTAACCGTACTGGTACTTATCGGTGTTTTGTTGTATGTCATCTGCGGATTTCCGGGATATTATGCTACATATACGAAAGATGACTGGAAAGGTACCGCTGATTTTCTTTCTAATCAAACATTAGAAGGAGATCATATTTTTGGGGGTGCGACATACTATTATAACGCAACAGCAGATAAGACAAGTCAATACAGTTTATCACTGGAGACACTGCAATCCATGTTGCCACATGATACAAATAGTACTGTCTCTGCATATCTGGTCTTCTCCTTTGATCTTTCTGAACCCAATGTTACCGAAATAGCGTCAAGCGGGAGCCCCTATCTTGATAAAATCATTGCCAAGATAGATACTGCAGGAAAAGGAGATACAGAGTTGATCAACTGGATTCTACAAAACACGGAAGAAATCGCTACCTTCTCTTCCAAAAGTCCGTATCATGAAATACATGTCCATAAGGTAATGGTAACATAATTCTGAGCAGAGCCTATTCTCCTCAAAAAGTGACTGATGTGGTTCAATCCAGTCCGTACCTCCACCATATCAGATTATGACAGGTTATTTTTGGAAGATATATTTGATTTCTTTTTCACCGAACACACGTGCTATTTCCTGTGGAATATCGAATATATGACGTTACGTTGTTTGCCATCCACAAATTTTTTTCATTCCTTCTCTGACACAAACTCATATATACCATACACCACCACATATGAATTGCAAAAACCGGAAGTAAAATACTGTAAAAACCGGAAGTAAAATACTGCAAAAGTCGGAAGTTAGCCGCGCCCGTGCACCATCATGACACCCGAATATATCCCCAGAATTGCCGATATTCTTCTTAAAGAGTCCTTAGCATCCTCCGGAGCTGTCCTCATTGAAGGACCGAAATGGTGTGGAAAAACATGGACTGCAAAACATGCCGCAAAAAGTGTCCTCTACCTTCAGGACCCCGATAAAACCTCCTCCTATCTTCAGATAGCCGACACCAAACCCTCTCTCCTGCTTAAAGGGGAAACCCCGCGCCTCCTTGATGAATGGCAGATGGCTCCCGTTCTCTGGGATGCCGTCCGTTTCACCGTAGATCAGCGACAGAAAACCGGACAGTTCATCTTAACCGGCTCTGCATCCCCGCAGGATAATCTCGTCCAACATACAGGAACCGGCAGAATATCACGGATATTCATGCGGCCTATGAGCCTCTTTGAATCCGGAGAATCGAATGGTACCGTCTCCCTCTCTTCCCTCTTTGCCCGGGAACCCAATATTGACAGCATATCCTCCCTGAGCATCGAAGACCTTGCCGCAGCAATCACCCGCGGTGGCTGGCCTGCATCCGTAACCGGTCCGGAAGAAACCGCATTCAAACGTGCAATCGACTACAGCGAAGCAGTCATTAACCACGACATCTCAAAAGTTGACGGCGTGGAAAAAAATCCGGCACGTGTGCGCTCACTCCTGCGTTCACTTGCCCGCAACACTGCATCAATGGCCACCATAACAACGATAAAAAATGACATGGCTCTTGACGAAGCCGGCCTCTCGGAAAAAACCATCTCAGGATATCTCAGCGCTCTCAAACGTATCTTCGTCATCGAAGACCAGCCTGCCTGGAGTCCCGCACTCCTATCCCGGACAGCCATTCGGACATCGGCCAAACGGCATTTCATTGATCCCTCCATTGCAGCAGCAGTCCTCCGGGCAACACCAAAACGACTCCTTGAGGACTTCAACACCTTTGGCATTTTATTTGAATCGCTCTGCATCCGTGATCTTCGCATCTATGCATCTCTACTTGATGGCGAAATCTTCCACTATCATGACAGAAATGATCTGGAAGCGGACGCCATCATCCAACTCCATGACGGCAGATGGGGAGCAGTCGAGATAAAACTCGGTTCCCGATCCATTGACGAAGCGGCAAACAATCTGCATAAACTAAAAAATAAAATTGACACAGGAAAAATGCAGGAGCCGTCATTCTTACTCGTACTTACCGGAGGAGAATTTGCGTACCGCAGGGATGACGGCGTGTATATTGTTCCTATCGGGTGCCTGAAGCCCTGACCGCACCGTTATCAGGAGTGCTTGACCTTCACCACCTCATCTTCATGAGAAAACAGCGTACACCCTCCGGTATGGGAGAAGCTCCCGTACTCTTCCCCAATGCCGGAATCAGTGCAGTGATAAAATGCCTGCCGCGGGCATCGTTGAGATAGTATCGAAAAACCGTACGAGCCATGGAGAAAATCCATACCTCCAGATATCTGTTCAGGTCCATCGACAGTTCACCGTCGGGAACTGATTTTTGTGTAGGTTATGTGTTCCCGCCATCCGGGATTCATCGTAAACCGTCCGGGTGCATACTCCACCGCATACCGGAGAGCTCCGTCTACAAACTCCTTCCCCCGCTCGACCGCCGCCGCCACCGGATACCCGAGCGCAATATACGAAGCAATTGCGGATGCAAAACAGCATCCCGAACCATGCACATCAGGAAACGGATACACATTCCCGGACAGCAGCCGCATCCCGTCCCGGTCCAGAAACACATCCACCCCTTTGCGGAACGCCGCGTGTCCGCCTTTGAGAACAACCGCCCCGGCCCCGCGGTCAAGGAACCAGCCGGCCGCATCCTCCATCGACGCTGCATCCGTAATCGCAATACCCGACAAACTCTCCGCCTCCGGAATGTTCGGCGTCACCACGCTTGCCCGCGGAACCAGCTCCTCCACCAGCGCCGCAGCGCCGGAATCATCCGTCAGCCGGTACTCGCGGGTCGCAATGAGAACAGGATCGACCACCAGCGGAACCCCGTCCGGCAGTGCCCCGGCAACCGCCCGGACCGTAGGAGCGTTCCCGAGCATCCCCGTCTTATAACAGGCGATCGGAAAATCCTCCTCCAGCGTCTTGATCTGGTTCTGCACAAACACAGGATCAACCTCCGCAATCGCCCGCACATGATTCGCATTCTGCGCGGTAAGCGCCGCAACAACCGTCATACCCCACACCCCGCAGGCAGTCATCGTCTTCAGATCGATCTGTAACCCAGCCCCCGCCGAAGGGTCTGAACCGGCAACTGATGCGGCAAATGCAATTCTCTTGAGATTTTCCCCCATAACAGTATCTATGGAGCGGGAAACATAAGAGGACTTGCATCCCGCCCAACCGGCTATCTTTATTGTCTGGCATCTCGCAAATTATGTATGGATGTTGAGGGCTATGTCCGCCGCAGCCTGCACAAAGAGATCCCCGAAGAAGAGATCCGGCAAAGGCTGCAGGAACGCATTCTCGAAATAAAAAATATTGACGAAACCTACGCCGCAGAACTTGCCCGTGCAGTCATCGACGAGGTGAAAACAACCGAGGGCCTCGCAGGCGATCTGTTCACGTACGAACATGCGGGTGTTACCATGGGAGAGTTTGGTGTGGGATCGCGGGGTTCGGGAGATTTTTATGCGCACCGGAAAATAGCCGAGGTCATCGGCAAAACCTCGGCGGACGTGGGCGTAGACCAGATGGATGACGGAGGCGTCGTGCGGGCGAACGGAACGTATGTCATCACCACCGTGGACGGCATGCACTCACGGCTTTCGGACTTTCCGTTCCTCGCGGGATTTCACGCAACACGGGCAACACTCCGCGACGTGTACGTGATGGGTGCACGGCCTGTCGGCCTCATCTCGGATGTCCACATCGCCGATGACGGCGACGTGGCAAAACTGTTCGACTACACGGCAGGCATTACTACAGTATCGGACGCTCTGCATGTACCGCTGATTGCCGGATCCACACTCCGCATCGGCGGCGATATGGTACTTGGCGACCGGATGACCGGGTGTGTGGGCGTGGGGGGGGGGGGGGGGCGTCCCCCCCCACGTCACCGCCCGTAAAGCCACCGCCCCGGGCGATGTTCTGCTGATGACCGAAGGTTCAGGCGGCGGAACAATTGCGACCGCCGCCCTCTACTCCGGCAACGCGGACGTCGTGGAAGAGACGATTAATCTCCACTTCCTCAAAGCCTGCGACGCCCTGATCAACTCCCCGGTCTTCCCGCACATTCACGCCATGACGGATGTAACGAACGGCGGTCTTCGCGGAGATGTGTTTGAGATGGCAGAGACCGCAAAGTGTACGGTCGTCGTCGATGATGCGCCGCTGCGGGGACTGGTTGCCCCGAAGGTTCTCGCACTGCTTGACAAACTCGGCATCGATTATCTCGGCGTAAGTCTTGACGCTCTCCTGGTGGTTGCCCCGCCCGAGTATGTGGATGAGATCATCGCGGTCGTCGCAAAAGCAGGCGTCAGAATGGAGAAGATAGGATTCGTCCGGGAAGGCCCCGGCGTCTCCCGCCTCATCCGGAACGGTACGGAAGGAGAGTTTATGCCGAAGTTCCGCGAAGCCCCCTACACGCCGCTGAAAAAAGTGGTAGACAGACCCGGCCGGGAGTTTGACGAGATGAAAAAAGGCATCGACCGTGCGGCAGCCGCCGCACGGGCGAAGAAGGATCGGGTCCTTGCAAAACTCCGGTAACTCCCGCAAAAATATTTTTTAACGTTTTCGTACCGGAATCGGTATCATCTCCGATCAGCAATGCAGACGGGACGAGAGGTTACCTCAGCAGTATTGTTCATGATTTTGACAGATCTTTTTTCAGCACCAGGACGAAATCTTCGTCTGGCGTGTTCTTCCGAGTGACAAATACGGCAGCGCCCGTTTCATCACGACACCGCAGCTGCGGAGAACAGCAGTGTCCCGTACACTCCGGGCTTTTCGTGTCTGCACAATCGCCTCGGCACTGACAGCACCGATACCGGGAACCCGCAGAAGCTCGGATTTGTCCGCAGTGTCAGGATTTATGAGCGGAAGATTCTGGGCGAGGAGGACTTTGGGGTCAGTGTTCAACAGCATTCCCTCCTCATCAAATGCAGGAGTCAGCTCCTTTTGGGTGTAGCCGTACAACCGAAGGAGTGCATCCATCTGATACCAGCGGTTTGCCCGCCAGACCGGCGTGTTCTCATGGGTCTCAAGGGGTGTGTTTGAAATCGCATAGAACGCCGAGTAGTACACCCTTGCAGGATGATACTTTTTATAGGAGGTTGCAACCGTCTCAAAGATATCCCTATCCGTCTCACCCGCTGCTCCCACCACGAACTGAGTGGAGTGGCGGTCCGGCATAATCTCGGCCAGCCACCGATGGCGGGTCAGGAGATCCGACTGGTAATTTTTTACCGTGGCAAGTTCCGCAAGATAGGAGGAGTTCGGAGCTTCCAGATTGATACTCAGGCGTGTTGCATACTTCGCAAGTTCGGTAATGTCGGATCGTTTTGCTCCCGGCAGTACCTTCAGATGCAGGTAACCGCGGTAACCGGAGGAACGAATCAGCCGGGCGGTCTCGATCAGGTTTTCCATGCCGAGATCCACATCACCGCGGGGAATCCCGGTGCTGAGCAGAAGACCGCCGACGCGTCCCTCATTATGCAGGGCAAGAAATCCGCGGGCAAGTTCCTGGGGTGTGAAATGTATGCCGTTCTTTTTTCCGCAGACACCGCAGTAGGCACAGTCAAAGGAACAGGTTCCCTCCAGAAGTATCCGCATAATTTTGCAGCATTTTCCCGAACCTTCGTTGCGGCCGGTCTGATCAAAGAACGTGGTACTGGTTGCCCGCTCGATCTTCTGCATCAACTCCGACATTACACATTATTGTCAGCAGGAGGACACTTAAACCCCCGACTGCGCGGTGTGAAAGTGCCCTGCCTCAGACACTCGGCAACTTCATTACCCCGCACTCACTAACATAACAGGTATCAATCATTCTGAGGTAATATCATATGGCAAATCTGAAAGGATCCAAAACCGAGGCAAATCTCCAGACTGCATTTGCCGGCGAGTCCCAGGCAAGAAACAAGTATAACTACTACGCATCCAAGGCACGCAAGGATGGGTATGAGCAGATTGCCGAGCTCTTTGAAGAGACTGCAAACAACGAAAAAGAGCACGCAAAGATCTGGTTCAAACTCCTGCACGGCGGAGCTGTCCCCGACACCCTGACCAATCTTGCCGACGCTGCCGCAGGCGAGAACTATGAGTGGACCAACATGTATGCAGGCTTTGCAAAGGAAGCACACGCGGAAGGTTTTGAGGACATCGCCAGACTCTTTGAGATGGTTGCTGCAATCGAAAAGCACCATGAGGAGCGGTACCTCAAACTTCTGGCCAACATCAAAGAGGGCATCGTATTCTCCCGTGACGGTGATGCAATCTGGCAGTGCGGCAACTGCGGTCACCTGGTTATCGGAAAGGCAGCTCCTGAAGTCTGCCCGGTCTGTGACCACCCGAAGGCATACTTCCGGATTGAAGTCCGGAACTACTAACCTCTTTTTTGAAGAATTTTGTATGATCCAGTACATCTGCAGTATCTGCGGCAGACACTCCGTTTAACGATCTGGCAGAGTCCGGAATCTGTCCGGGGAGAATGCAATTGAGATCAAGATCGGTCAGGGAACAAAACCGGTATGGGTGGTCATCTGCCGGGCACAAAGGTTACGGAGGAGATCGCCCGCATCCGGGGTAAGCCGGTCGGGCAGGATATTGCAAGCCCGTCCCGTTTTCCCTGCATCACCATGCCTGCGGATCTGAAGAAACTGATTGACGAATGACGGAACCGCTGCGGAGGAAGACCGATCGGCGTGAAGATTGCGGCCGGCCATAACGAGGAGGATCTGGCAACAACCAGCAGCGAGATATCCGGTCATACGGATATCCGGCACACCTGATTTTTTTCATCCAAACCGGACCCCCGCCAAACGCCAACCCTCATCTATCATCACAGCCTATACTATTCCAGTATGACGCACGGAGCCTCCGTCAAAAATATGATGAGCTTAATGGCATCCCGTATCGATGCCATTGCCCAGATGATCGCGGGCGGCGAGATTGATGCATTTCTTGCCGCAATTCTGGATGCAAAACGTATCTACGTGATGGGTGCGGGTCGGTCCGGCCTGGTGGCAAAGTCCTTTGCCATGCGGCTGATGCATATGGGCATGACCTCGTATGTGGTCGGGGAGACGATCACTCCCGCTATCGGCGAAGGCGATCTGATCGTTGCTTTCTCCGGGTCGGGCAACACGAAGACAATCGGTGACATTGCCGAGACGGCAAAAAATCTCGGTGTCAAAGTTGCGCTGATCTCGTCAAACCCGGACTCCCGCATCGGAAAGATTGCCGACTATATCATCAGGATTGAGACGCAGCGGGACCCGGTTTCCTGCGACGCCCACGAGTATGAGATCCGCCAGATGCTGGGCGAACACCGTTCGTTTGCCCCGCTTGGAACGATCTTTGAGACCACCTCATTGATCTTCGGTGATGCGGTTATCTCCACATTAATGGATATGACCAAGACCGAAGAGAGCGATCTGAAGCGCCGCCACACCAATATTGAGTAACATGACGCAGTTTGCAAAACGTGTGCAGGCCATCGACATCTCCGGCATCAGAAAGATGTTTGAGGGAGCGGGACCGGATGCCATCAACATGGGTCTCGGGCAGCCCGACTTTGACACGCCGGAAAATATCAAGGCCGCAGCCGTTGCGGCCCTTGCGGCGGGAAAGACGGGATACACGAACAATGCCGGAATCGATGAACTGCGGGAAGCGGTCGCGGCGAAGCTGGTTCGCGAAAACAGCATTCCCTGCAAAGCAGGGAATGTAATCATCACGGCAGGCGGGTCCGGGGCGCTGAACATTGCGGTTCAGTCCCTCGTGGAGGACGGCGCAAAAGTTGTCTTCAATGATCCGGGATTTGTTTCGTACGGGGCACTGACAACACTTGCGGGCGGCGTTCCCGTTCCGGTCCGGCTCGGTTCCGATCTGCATCTGGATGTCGAGGCACTCAAAGAACAGTTCTCGGATCCGAAGACGAAGGTGTTTGTGCTGAACAATCCGGCAAACCCGACCGGGATGGTCGAGTCGCCGGAGACCGTCCGGGCAGTTGTAGAGTCGGCTGCGGATGCAGGGGTTACCGTTATCAGTGATGAGGTGTACGAGAAGTTCTGTTACGGGGATACGAAGTTCGTGAGTGCCGCAACCTTTGGCGATAACGTGATTACGATCAATGCAACGAGCAAGACGTATGCGATGACCGGATGGCGGATCGGGTTCCTTGCAGCAAGCGAGGAGATCATTCATGAAGTGGTAAAGGTGCAGCAGTACACGCTTGCCTGTCCGACCTCGATTGCCCAGTATGCGGCACTTGAGGCGTACACGGGACCGCAGGATTCGGTTGCGGCAATGAAGGCGGAGTATGAGGCACGCCGCGATCTTCTGATTGCAGGACTGCACAAGATGGGAGTTTCAGTGAACCGCCCGGACGGTGCGTTTTATGCGTTCCCGCAGATGGATGCGGACCTTGTCAGGAGAGTTGTGGATGCGGGCGTCATCATCACGCCCGGCACTGCCTTCGGCAGTGCGGGTGCAGGTTACGCCAGAATGAGTTACGCAACTTCGCAGGAAAATATCAAAGAAGCCCTTGCCCGGATGGCAAAGGTTATCGGGTGAATTATTATGGAAATAGCAGAAATCAGTGCATTATTACAGAAGCTGTCAAATGCCCACGGCATTTCCGGTTTTGAGTCGTCGGTTGCAAAGATCATCAGGGACGAGGTCGCACCCTATGTGGATGAGATCAAAACTGATAAGATGGGAAATCTTGTTGCGGTAAAGAAGGGCGATGATTTTTCAATCATGCTCGCAGCCCATATGGATGAGATCGGCCTGATGGTTCAGTACGTGGACGAGCACGGATTTATCCGGTTTATTGCGGTCGGCGGATGGTTTAATCCGGTTCTGGTGTCCCAGCGGGTTCTTCTGCACGGTGAAAAGGGAATCGTTCCGGGAGTTCTCGGCATGAAACCCCCGCACGTGATGAGTGACGAGGACCGTAAGAAGCCGGTAAGTCTTGCGGATATGTTCATCGATGTCGGGGCGACGAGTCCAGAAGAGGTTGAGGCTCTGGGTATTGAGATCGGAACACCGATTACGATCGATCGGGAGTTTGTGCCGCTTGCGGGAACATGTGTGACCGGCAAAGCGTTCGATAACCGTGCAGGCTGTGCGATGCTGATCGGTGCTCTCCGCGAGATGCAGACGAAACACACCGTGTATGCGGTGTTCACGGTTCAGGAGGAGGTCGGGCTGAAGGGTGCGAAGACGAGTTCGTTTGCGCTGAACCCGGACGTAGCTATCGCGACTGATGTGACGATCCCCGGAGACTCGCCGGGTATTGAACGCCGCAAGGCGCCGGTCTTTATGGGCAAAGGTCCTGTCGTGGTGGCGGTGTCTGCTTCAGGCCGCGGTCATATTGCGGATCCGCGGATCGTTTCCTGGCTGACGAAGACGGCGAAGAAGTTTGATATTCCGGTACAGGTGGAGATCGGCGACGGCGGGAATACGGATGCGTCTGCGATCAACTTTGAACGCGGCGGAATTCCAAGTGTGCCGGTCTCGGTTCCGGCACGGTATATTCATTCGCCGGTCGAGGTTATCGATCTGAAGGATGTGCAGGCGGGGATTGCGCTGCTTGCAAAAGCTGTCGGCACGAAGCCGAAGCTGAACTAATTTTTTTCTTTTTTTTGCAGGATCGGGAATCTGATCCGATTTTCACCGGAAAAATCCGGAAAGTCATCTCCGTGAAACGGACTCTCTGAAAAGCAAATCCCGGTTCCCGCCACATCAGAGGATTCATGAAGAACGGGACAGTCCCTTTTCAGCACAAACAATTATCTATTATTCTGGCTTAGTATATGTATCATGGAAGATTGTTGGGATGGAACAGGTACTGTTGAAACACCGTATTTGATTCAGTCGGCGGAAGATCTGCTGAAATTTGCGGAAGCGGTAAACTCCGGCATCTCGTATGCGGGAACCCATTTTCTCCTGACCGCGGATTTGGATCTTGACGGGAAGGTCTGGCAGCCGATCGGGGATCATGACCGGGAGTTTCCGTTCTCCGGCAGGTTTGACGGCGGGGGACATACAGTTCGCGGAGTGGCAGTATCTACCGAGAAAACGGACTGCGGATTCTTCGGCCAGGTGACGGGTGTTTCCCGTGCCGAACGTGCTGAAGTTGCCAATCTTACGGTGTCCGGCACCATCCGCGGGGAAAAAGCGGTTGGCGGGATTGTCGGATTTCTGCGGGGGGCAAATGTATCAGGCTGTACCTTTTCGGGCACAGTCACGGGAGACGCAGTTGTCGGAGGAATAGTCGGATCTGTTGTCGCAGGGATCGTGAGCAGATGCCGGGTGCATGGGGATATTTCAGGAAAACATGCCGGCGGGATTGCAGGACAGGGGAAGTACAGTACGATCTCCAACAGTTATTTTCTGGGGAATGTGGCAACCCCGCAAACGTATGCCGGAGGCATTGGCGGAAACCTGACCGGTATGACGATTGAGTACTGCTATGCAGCGGGAACTGTTTCCGGAGATAATTACGTTGGCGGGATTGCCGGGTTTGCGGAACAGGGGCGTTGGAAAGGTGTCCTGTCCCTGATGCAGTCAGTGAGCTGTCCGTCTCCGATGTGCGGCAGAATTGCCGGGATGATTCGCCGGGTAACGACACTGGACTGTCTGGCGTGGATGGGGATGAAAAATCCGGAAGGGAGATTTTCACAGTACGTTACAAATAATGGCGGGGATATTTCTTATTACCTGTTGTGGAACGGGTTTGAAAAGGGAGTGGGGCCCTGGAAGGGATGGGATCCTGCGATATGGAAGATCGATCCGGCATTTTCGTCCTACCGGCTGCCGGTACTGACAGGGCAGGAGCAGGAACCGGAAGGGGATTTTTCCTATCTTGCAGTAGATCTCCATAAGACGGACGCGAAAAAAACGTCGTGACCTGTTTTTCGGCAGTGCCGCAATCCAAACCCTTACTATTTTCCGGCGGCAACCATTTTTCCATGACAAAGTATCTGTGCATGACCTGCGGTTATCTGTATGACGAAGAAAAAGGTGCAGCCCCGGATGTTCCGGCAGGAACTCCGTTTGACAAAATCCCGGATACCTGGGTCTGTCCCATGTGCGGCGCATCGAAAAAATTCTTTTCAAAAAGAGGATAAGAACCCCTTATCCTTGTAACCCGACCATCTCTTTTGTGACACGACGCCGCGGCGAAACAAGCACTGCCGCTGCAAACACCACTGCAAACAGCATTGCCGAAAACGGTGCGACCGGCAGATTATACGTAAACGAAAGAAACGTCCCGCACAAACTGATCGCTGCCGCAATCACGGGGGAGGCGATCATCATCTGTTTCAGCGTTCCGCAGAACTGATATGCAATCGCCGCGGGCGCAACCAGCCATACATACAGCAGAAGCCCGCCCACAATCGGGAGCGTCAGCGCAACCATCAGCGCAATCATAAACAGCACCGCATACATCATGGGTTTGGTGCGGATACCGGTAATCTCCGCAATCTTACGGTGAAAGATCATCGCCGAGATCTCTTTGTAAAATACCGCGACAAACAGAATCACGATCACCATGATCGCAAGCAGACCGTAAATCTCCTCACGGTAGAGTGAGATCACACTGCCGAACAAAAGCGACGTCGCACCCGAACCTATTCCAAGCTGCTGCATCCACGCATAGAAAAAGATCGCAACCGCCATCATCGATCCGAACAGAACGCCGAGCGTCGTATCAATGGGCATCCGCGATTTATCTGACAGGGGACCCAGAACACAGGCCAGCAGGAAACTGCCGATAAGGGCGGCAATGGTCATCTCAATGCCGAAGAACATCCCGACCGCCGCACCGGCAAACGCCCCGTGCGCCATCGTAAACCCGATCGATGAGATCTTCATCTGCGTAATCAGAACCGCAAGAACCGCACAGCCGATTGAAGCAAACAGCATCGCCTCGGTCGCGTGGCAGACCATGTTGTTGGGGATCAGAAACTCAAGCATGCGTCTCCTCCGAAGTACGGCGAACCGTATCCTGTACCTGTTCCGGCGGGATAACGTTGTTCAGCACAATTCCGCCGTCCTTCATCACCACCACCCGCACATCGCGGGCCGGCAGGGCGTCAAATGCATGGGAAACGATCACCACCGTTACCCCCGCGTCCGCAATCCCGCAGAGCACGTCGCAGACGTGCTCGCGGGTTGCCAGATCGAGGTTGCTGAACGGTTCGTCCAGCAAAAGAACGTCCGGCTTTTTCACCAGATTGTGGGCAATCAGTACCTTCTGCTGCTGACCTCCGGAGAGTTTGCCGATATGGCTGGTACGAAGATCGGTAATTCCCATTCGTTCCAGCGATCGTTCAACCGCAGCAAAATCTTCAGCGCCCGGACGCTTGCAGAAGCCAAGCAGACCGTATCGTCCCATCAGCAGAACCTCGTCCACGGTGAACGGCGTATAGGGATCGAAGTCGAAGTTCTGAATCACGTATCCGAGTTTCTTTCGCATCTGCGGTCCCTGACGGACTGCGTCAAAGCCGCAGACCGAAACGGTACCGGAGACGACGGGCAGCAGTCCTGCAATAGTTTCGAGGAGCGTGGTCTTGCCCGCCCCGTTCGGCCCGCCGACGATCACAAACTCGCCGCGGCCGATCGAAAGATCGATATCGTGAATCACGGGATGGGCAGCACCTTCGTACGTCGTCGTCACGCCGTCCAACCGGATGATCGGCTCATCCATTCAGAGTTCCTCAACGACGAACAGCTCCTCGTCCGGCATGGAGTACATGGCCTCGGCAAAGTTTTCGAGGGCGAGTTCCTTGTCCACACCATCGAACTCGGCACGCCGCGCAAGGTACGATCCCTGTTTGAGAAGAATTGCCCCGCCGTCCGCATGCCGGAACATGACGGAGATGTACGGGGAGACGGACAGTTCGATGTTGCGTTTGCCGTATGTGCAGCCTGATCCGATCTGAACGCCGTCAATGAGGCAGGATTCCGGCGTCTGACCGGAACAGTAGACGGTCGCGAAGAGGGCAAAGGGGTTGTTGTCAAAGTGTTTGAGGGCGAACCTTCCCATGCGGTAACCGAGAACGATAAAGGGACCGAGATGTCCGTGGAACTTTGCCAGCTCTTCCACCGAGTACTCGCGGGGAAGCTCCATGTATCTGCAGGACTCATGCCATTTCATATGACATGATTTCTTTTTATGCGTTATAAAGTATGCAGAAGTTATATTTTCGTAGTAAAAAGAGGGAAGTCAGATTCTCCGGCAGAGGAGGGCTGCACCAAAGATTCCCGCAACTATCGCGAGAACTCCGAGCGGAGTCTGGGTGGGTACAGGCGTTGCGTCTGCCGAAGACAGGGAGAGGATCAGATTTTTGTTGTAGGCATAGTAATCAAGAATGCTGTCCACGTTCTCTGCCGATTTGGGGAGGTTTAAGAAGATCACCCGTTCGCAGGGAACGCCTGCATCTTTGAGCGCTTCGTGCACCCCGATTCCCATGTCAGGTCCGGCAACGATGTTTTCAATGACGATGATTTTACCAATCGAAGCGTTCTCTGCGATCGCTTTGTACTTTGCCGGGTCAGCGTGGATGTCATCGATGAGGTCCTTGACAGTTGTGGGCTGGGGGTAGGAGTCGATGCAGTTCATGCCGAGCCAGTTGACCGCCTGATTTTTGATCCGGAAGTGGCAGAGGATCGGAATGTCGGCGAGCGTGTCCTTCTCGGCAGCGGAGAGTTGTGTTGCGGCGGCAACTTTGGTGAGATAGGTCTGCAGGTTGTCCTGATAGACGGAGGCGTTGACCGGGTCGGCGGTGCCGAGAAGGTAGGCGACGGTCTCGCTGTATCCCCGAAGAGCGGCCGGGTTGTCGTAGGTGACGGTTGCATTCGGAACGGCTTCTTTGCTGACGTTACTCAGGAGCAGCCAGTTGGTGTCTTCACCGAAGTTTTTCGTGCGGAACTCGGTTACTTTGGTGATGACGGCACCGTCCATGCTTCCTCCCTGACCAAGGAATACGTCAGCGGTTTTGATGAATTCGCTGTTCTGCTGGAGGAGTGCGTCGATGGTATCGCCGGAGATGTGAACTGCGGCGGGAGGGGCAACGTACATGACGGTAACTGCGTCGCCGCCAATCTCGTCCGCAACGTTCCAGAGGTTTGGCATGGTTGTTACAACATTCAGCGCCGCAGCTCCCGGCACAAGCAGACCGAGAAGGAGCAGCATCACAAGAAGAGCCACCGATTTTTTCATACGTAGTGATGGGCACACCAGAGATATAAATGTATCAGACTTATTTTGAAACTTGTAATACGTTTGACAATGGATTTTTTGGCTGTGAATGATTTTCCCGTACAGCAGAGTAAATACCGGAGAAAAACAATCTGTATCCATGACCTACCGGCTTCAGGCAGTAACACTGCGGACGGATAATTCTTTGGAAGGAATGGAACGCATCGCCGCCGTCTGGCGGGATATTGTCAGCGGGAAACTGCCGCTGATGGCCGATAATGACGGCGTGATGCAAAGCGGACTCTCATCGGTTTCGCGGTACAGCAACTATGCAGAGGAGGAACGGGGACGGTATGATCTGACAATCATGACCGTTCCGGCAGAGTTCTTTGCGGAGATGGAGGAGAAGGTACAGGCAGGACTATACAAAAAATATGAGACAAGAGATGCGTGCGGCGATGTCGGCATCTGTGTAAAAGCCGCGTGGAATGCGGTCTGGACTGATCAGCAGAACGGCAGTCTCCGTCGTGCGTTCACTGAGGATTATGAAAGCACGGTGCCTCCGGCATTCACGAAGGACGGACAGGCGCACTGTTATCTGTACATCGCCGTGCGGTAAAAAAATTATACTCCTTTCCGATACAGGCTGTAGGAGTAGACGAACGGAATGCCCGCGACAAGGATCATGAGGATCACCAGTACCGGCAGGAACCAGACAGCAGGCAGGAATGCACAGAGAAGCAGCAGAACACCGCCAAAAATCCAGAGGTAGCCGGCGAGATGATGGGTTCTGTTCCAGTTCTCCTCACTGTTGAGCGTCCAGGGGAGACGGATGCCCACCGTATAACTCTGTTTTGACTTCGGCAGATAGTTCCCGATTGCAATCAGCAGGACGCCGAGAAAAATCGGTACGATAACCTGAACCGGAATTTCTACGCCCATACTGGCAAACAGCGTAACCGGCATGAGGATCAGCGTCAGCACGGGGATGATCCATTTGGAAAGAAGCACCAGCGTTTTTGAAGCGTTTTCAATCTTCGGGTCAGTCCGCAGACCAAACTGCAGAAACAGGTTCAAGCCGCACATGAGAAACGGAAGTCCGAAGACACCGATAGCTTTCGGTACGTAGCCGTTCGGCTCTCCCGCGGCATCCCAGTGAATAATCAGCTGGTCGGGCAGCTGGTCCCAGAGCAGAAGGCCGAAAATGATCGGCAGCAGGCAGACGACGGAGGTCGCAAGAGCAGTAACATTGTTTTGTTTCATTTGGGTTGTTCCTCCCGGAACTGGGCGAACCAGAACATCACCTCTTCGAAGACGGAGATGTTGAGTTCATAGTAGATGAAATTTTTTTCTTTGTGTTCCCGTATGAGGTCAGCCTTCTTCAGCTGCGCAAGATGATAGGAGATGGTGGCGTTCGTCATCGTAAAGCGGCCGGCAATCTCTCCGGCGGAGAGTTTGCCGTCTTTGAGCATAACGAGAATCTCCCGCCGCACGGGATCGGCGAGGGCTTTGAAGGTTTCCGGAAATCCCATTCCTCATCCCTATATTCTGTTGCCCGATCTATTTAGATGTTTTTCTAAATAGTTCAAACAGACCTCAGGATCCCTGACAGGCATGGTATCGCAGGATTTTTGCCGCATAAAAAAAGAATGTCAGACCATCTGTTCAGGCGAGCCCTGCATGTACTCGCGGCAGACAGTCGTTGCGTAGTGGCCGGGCGGAAGCGTGAACCGGAGCGTGACATCCGTTCCCGAAATTTCCGAGGCGACCTCGGTTCTGAGAACGATCTTTCGGTGGGCACCGTCGAAGTTTGTTCCGGTAAAGGCGGATGCGTTTGCGAAGCTCTGCATTGAGACACCGTCCTTCTCCATCAGGGCAAACATCTCCTCTTCCAGGGGTCCGGGCGTTACCGGCAGTGTTGCGCCGGGCATCCATGCAGCGACCGCACACCGACCGCGTTTCATGTGCTGGCGTGCAGTTGGAAGATTCTTTTCGGTGACGGTATCGATACGGTCGTTGGCGAAGATGAGATGTTCGCCCACGTTCGCATCACTGAGCGGGACGCCCGCCGCACAGCGTGCGGAGAGTGCCATGTTAAAGAGCCAGGACTGATAGGCCGAGACGAACATCGAGAGAAGCTTCGGCGGCATGGCCCGGAGTGCTGCGCCATACTCGCCGGGATGTTTTGCAAGGGAGTCGAGCATGATGCGTTCGTAGGAGAGTTTTGCCGGGAGGTCGTGCAGGGCGGCTTTGGCGTCGCCGGTCTCGGCGAACGCCGTCCGGGCAGCTTTGACCTCGTCGGATTCGTGAGGGAAAGCGTCGCCGACATAGATCTTCACTGCGTCCTCATACTCGCCGCGGAGAATGTGGAGGCCGACGCGGTGTGTGACCGGTTTTAATGCGCCGAATCGCTGGATTCCGTAATAGTTGGGGATGCCGGAGGAGAGAATATCGGCGGTGATTGCGGCGGTTCGTTCGGCGAGGCCTTCGGAGTCGCAGCTGCGAAGCGTGATTGCAAACCGGTTTCCTTCGAGATTGCCGAGACCGAGGTTGAACTGGTGGTGCGTGACGGGTTCTAAGACGATGTCTTTGAGGGAGACTTTTGCCAGGTCCTCCTCGGTGACGTCGTAGAGGGAGATGTACTGGGTTGTTACGGCATTGCGATCCTTGGTTCCTCCCCATCCGAGTCGTTTGGGGCTGATGGCGAGCCGTTTTGCGATCTCCCGCATGGCGTGCTGGTGTTCCCAGGAGGTTTTGGTGAGCTTTGCGATAAGGTAGGGGCCGGTTCCGGTAAAGGCGACCGGCAGTTCTTCGACGATGAAGTCCTGCGGGGTGCTACGGAGAACGCCGCCGATTCCCCGGGTGTCGGTTGCGTAGTAGGTCATGCCGAGGGACTGTTCGAGGGGATACGTGGAGGGTTTCATGGTTCAGAGAAGCGGGAGGCTGCCGGTGACTTTGTCGATGAGTTCGGCTTTTGCGGGACCGATGCCAAGGGCGGTAACGGTTCCGGGCGGTATTTCGGTGTAGCCTGCGTCGATAATGAGGGAGACGGGGAGTCCCTGTATTTCAGCGGTTGCTTTGAGTTCGTAGAGTGAGCGTTCGCCCTGGACTTTGAGGGCGACTTTTTTCTGGCCTTCCCGCATCCAGGCTTTTTTGTCGAGGAGGGAGGCTTTTTCAAAGGCGCCGATCGAGGCATGGGCTGCCTGGGCGCACATTTTGCCGCAGCTGAGTTTGAGGTCGGTCCGCAGGATGAGGCATTGTTTGTATTTGAAGACGTCTTCGCCGCCGGTCATGTGTGGGGATGTATTGGGCGGTAAAGAGGATAAAGAGAACGGGATGAATGAGGGGAGGTCAGAGCACTGCATCCGTCCAGAGTTCACACTGGCGGATAACCGTATTTACCGCATCCTCCATTCCTTCCGGCGGGTAATGATGTTCTTTGAGCAGACGTTTTACCAACCGCCGCATCCCTGCCCGTGCCGTCTCTTTTTTCTGCCAGTCGATGGTTTTGTTTTTCCGCAGGAGATCCGTCAGTTCGCGGGTAATTGCAATCAGTTCCTCATTTTCGTAGAAGTCTTTGACTGCCGCAGGTTTGGTCAGGGCATCATAGAATGCAGTTTCTTCAACCGTCAGTCCGAGCTTTTCTCCTGCGGCATGGGCAGAGATCATGTCCTTTGCCATGCCGAGAAGTTCTTCGATGACCTGTTCGTTGGTAAGCATGCCTTTCAGATACGAACTCATTGCACGGGAGAGAAGTTCGGAGAATCGTTCTGACTGTACAAGATTTGTCCGCTGGTAGACGGAGATCTGATCCGCCAGCAGTCTCTTCAGCAGTTCGACTGCGAGATTTTTCTCTTTCATCTTCGCAATGTCTTCAAGGAATTTTGGATCGAAGAGGGAGAACTCCTGCTTGATATCCGAGAAGAGGTTGATGACTCCTTCGCTTTGGATGCTCTGTTTCAGAAGTTCGTTGATACGGGCATTGAGTTCCCGAAGGGAAAGCTGTCCTTTGCTTTCAACGCGGGTCAGTAGTGTTCTGACTGCCTCGAAGTAGGCGGCAAGGAGCCGTTCATCCTGATGTAAGAGACTGCGGCAGAGCGAGAGAGCCTGCCGGAGAGCGAGGGATTCTTTGATGAAGATCTTTTTTGTTTCTTCCCGGGCCGGTGCGGAGAGGAAGTCCACACCTCCGCTGATGGCCCGCGCCCGATCGAGATCAGTACCTTGGGAAAAGCCGGAGTAGTCGTATCCGTGCAGAAGGTCGCGGCAGACTTCGAGTTTTTCATCAAACTTGGGTTTGGCAACTTTGCTGATGTCGGTGTCTCCGTAGTTGTGCCGGTCGCGGCGGGTGTAGTCGTGCATCGCCTGACGGAGATCGCGTGCGATTCCGACATAGTCTACCACGAGTCCTCCTTCTTTGTCGCCGAAGACGCGGTTGACCCGGGCGATTGCCTGCATGAGGTTGTGGCCGCTCATGGGTTTGTAGACGTACATGGTGGCGAGCGAGGGGACATCAAAGCCGGTGAGCCACATGTCGACAACGATTGCGATCTTCAGGGGGTCGGTGTTGTCCTTGAACTTTTTCGCCATCTCGTCACGGTACGCTTTGGTGCCGATAACCTGCCGCCACTCTTCGGGGTCGTTGTTTGCGGAGGTCATGACAACGCCGATCTTTTCCTGCCATGCGGGGCGGAGGTCGAGGATTTTGTGGTAGATCTTCATGGCAATGTCGCGGGAGTAGGCGACGATCATTGCTTTGCCGGTGAGTTCATACTGCCGGTTTGTTTCGTAGTGGGCTACAATGTCTGAACAGAGGGCGTCGATGGTCTGCGGGGCTGCGAGGATGCTTTCAAGTTTACTGAGTTCGTGTTTGCTTTTCTCGATGATGTACTCGGGGGCTTCTTCTGCAACGATGTCGTACTCTAAATCGATCTGATGGAGAATAGTCTCGTTTAAGTGGAGGTTGATGACCCGGCTTTCGTAGTAGACGGGGCGGGTTGCGCCATCTTCCACGGACTGGGTCATGTCGTAGATGTCGATGTAGTCACCGAAGATTTCGCGGGTGCTTCTATCTTTGGAGGAGATGGGGGTTCCGGTAAAGCCGATGTAGGTTGCGTTCGGGAGGCTGTCACGGATCTTTCGTGCGGTGCCGACCGAGATTTTTCCGGTTGTTGCGTTGATTTTTTCTTCGAGTCCGTACTGGCTGCGGTGTGCTTCGTCGGCGATGACGATGATGTTTCGCCGCAGGGAGAGCGGGTCGTCAGACTCTTCGAACTTCTGCATGGTGGTGAAGATGATGCCGTTTGCTTTCCGTCCGGCGAGGAGCTGTCTGAGGTCGGTGCGGCTTTCGGCCTGGATGGGGGTCTGACGGAGGTAGTCTTTGCAGTTGGAAAACTGGCTGAAGAGCTGGTTGTCGAGGTCGTTTCGGTCGGTGATGACGACGATGGTAGGACTTTCGAGGGCGGTCTGGAGCAGTTTTGCGTAGAAGACCATGGAGAGGGATTTTCCGCTGCCCTGTGTGTGCCAGAAGACGCCACCTTTTCCGTCGGTTTTTGTGGCGGTCTTGGTGGATTCAACGGCTTTTCGGACGGCGAAGTACTGGTGGTAGGCTGCGAGTATTTTGGTGTCGCTGTCTTCGGTCCGGGAGTAGCAGATGAAGTTTTTGAGGATGTCGATGAGGCGGTTTTTTTCCAGGATTCCTTCGAAGAGTACGTCGAATGCGGCGATTGAGGTGTTTTCGTAGTTGCCGTCGGTGGTTTTCCATTCCATGTACCGGTCTTCTTTGGCGGTGATGGTTCCGGCTTTGGAGGTGGCCTGGTCGCTCATGATGCAGAGGGCGTTGTAGATAAAGAGGGAGGGGATGTCATGGAGGTAGTTGCGGAGCTGGCGGTAGGCTTCGGAGACGTCGGTGTTTTCGCGGGATGGTGATTTGAGTTCGATGACGATTACGGGGATGCCGTTTACGAAGATGACGATGTCGGGGCGTTTTTCTGCGTTGTCGATGACCGTCCACTGGTTTATGACGGTGAAGGTGTTGTTTTCCGGGTTGTGGTGGTCGATGAGCCGGATGAGATCGGATCGTTCTTCACGACCGTCGAAGTATTTTACGGGGATACCGTTCTGGAGGTAGTCGGTTGCGATGATGTTTTTGTGGGTGAGGGTTGCGGCGTCGATGGTTTTGAGTCGGGTTACTGCTTCGGTGACGGCGGCGGCGGGTTTTTTGGGGTTGATTTTTTGGAGGGAGGGGAGGAGGTCGTCTTCGTAGAGGGGGTTGTGATAGTCGCGGGGGATGTCCGGGCCGTAGCGGTAGGTGTAGCCGAGGCTCTGGATGAGTTCAAGGACGGCGTTTTCGAAGTTGGCTTCGGTGAAGGACATGGATTATTTTTATTTTTGTTACTGATTTTATGCGGCAAGTTGCGGTATGATTGTTTCGAGGTTCTCATATGATATGGGCAGGATATCACAGGTATTACATACATCCTCGACGCCTCTGCTGAGTGGTTTGCTTGAACTGATGATTACATAGAGCCGGGAGTTTCTTACCTCCCGGATGTCATTCCATCTGAATGCCAGTGCCTCTATCTGTTGCAGCGTGAGGTTATTATATGTCTGTATGAGTCTTTCCGGGGTTGTTTCATCAGGGGAGGGTGGGATCACCATTTCAAATGAGTGCGTCATCCCTGATTTACCTGTGAGGGAGACTTTTGTGTTGAATCTGATTTTGTGTCTGGTGAGCCAGAGCTTCACATCTTCGGTGAACATCTGTCCGACGTTTTGTTTTGAGGTATAGGAAAGATCGTTTACAGCAAGGATTGCCTGTATGAGGTTGTGCTTTTTTTGGGGATAGGTTTGTTTGGAGGTGATTACCTGTAGTTCATTTTCTTCACTGAGATTGACACCAAGTCCTGAGAGTATTTCTTCAAGGAGTTCCTGACGTTTGTCTGTGTCCAGTCTGCATCCACATGATTCAAGGTCGTTAATGGTATATCCCCCATCACTGAGAAGGTATCCCTGTTCACTGAGTTTTTTGAGATAAATCTGGATGCAGTCGTTGTTCCGGTCAAGGAAAGGTGTAGTAATTTCCTGATAGTCCCCGACATCCCTGATTGTAATCTGTTCACCAAACCAAGTGGTGTAGGATTGCAACAATGTATCTATGTCTGCTGCCATTGGTCTGCTCCACGTTGGATTTCCGGTTTTTTTATGATCGTACAGAAACTCATGAATTCGTCCAGCGTTTTCCAGGGGTCTTCAGGGGAGGTGAATGAGGTGTTTTCGAGAGTTTGTGCAAACCTGAGACTGTATCCTTCGCGATAGGTATGAAGATGCGGTCCAACGATGCGTTCTCCATCCGGATTTATGTGGACAAGGCTGGACCCTATATCGATACGTGCAAGGAGGATGTTGGTACTTTTGACCCGCAGTTGATCGGATACTTTGTAGAAGTCGTATTTACCGGGGGTGACAGTGAGATAAAACAGTTCTGATCTGTCAATGGCGATTATGGGGACTTCGAGACGACATCCGGCATCCGGGTATGTGTGGAGGTGATCATTAACACGTTGTTTGGGCAGGTAAAGGAGGGTGTCTGCGTTGCTTTGTGAAACCAGCTGTTCATATGGTGGTTCAGGTTCACTTACACAGAGTGTCTGCCCGGAGTCAATCTGATAGAGAGTATCCTCATGCTGCATTGTACCTATTTTCCTCCGGAACCCAAGTCTGTTTAATTATGTTCTGAGTGATAATAAGTGTTTCTTTGATTGTGTGATTCGATTTTATGTACCGAGTGCTGGATTTTCACATATGATGGTGTCCTGTTCGATGATGGGGCGGAGAATAGGACTGATCCATTTTCTGCTGACGAGATCAATTTTTCTACCGAATGTCTGTTCGAGGTGATCATGCAGGCCGGTAAGGTTGGCTAGGGTTGCAAGGTTGGCAAGTTGCTTTTCCAGGCTGAAAGGTGTAGAGGATGTCGATGTCCGATTCAGGTGTGTCTTCACCCTGACTGACGGATCCGAAGATGCCAATCTCGGCGATGTCGTAGGATTTTCGGAGGCAGGGGAGTTCCTGTTCAATAGTTTTCAGGATGTATGATTTGATGCTGATGTATGGTTCGTCCATGCGATTTTCCTCCGGAAATGGTATGTATGAGGTATTTGTACTGGGAGGGTATTAGGGTTTCTCTCAGAGAGGAGTTATGATATCTAACGATAATTCATTCATCCTGCAGATCATGACAAGGAAAAACAATGGATTGATGATAAAAACTTAATTTAGATTATTTTTCATAAACAGGCGTATATATAATAACTACAATAAGAAATGGTAATTCGTATTCAATAAATATAATGACACATTATTTCAATTAATATGGAAAAAAACAACGTACATTTCGATGAAAAAAGAACTCAGGCAATATAAATCTGCCTAGATGATTTTTATGCGAATATCTCAGTAAAAATAACATATTTTACTTAGTATCCATATTCTGTTCTGCACATTCTGATTTCTTAAGATCCTCGATTACTTTATTCATGATGATATTTGACCACCCTCTGCTGCCATTTTTGTCAGTTTTTCCTGATGATATTAAATAATGTGCAATCTCAGATCTAATAGTACTGATCACTGATTCCTTTTTATACCAATCCACAACCATGTTCTTTTCAAAAATCAGATAAACATCCGGTTCCAAAGAACCATCGGGTAGCCATTCCTTTAAAATGTTGTGAATCACCGTCTCCGCATCAATATCAAATGGATTACAATAATGAACCGCATCCTCCAAAGAATTATCTATCTCATCTTGCTTAGTTACATTTGCTAAGCAAATTTTAGAGAAAGTCTCACCCATTCCAATAGAGGGCTTCTGATACTGCGATGAGATATATTTCATTTGATGTTCTAACTCAGGGAAAAGAGAAGATTCATTTATACCATATAAATCAAGTTCCTGTAGTATTCTTTCCTTACTATCGGCAGGAATTTGAAAAGTTAGTGATGTGAATTCATCTCTCAGATTACTTTCCGCTTTTTGCAGTATTCTTTTCCCGATATCTCCCTCACCGTGTATATTGATGGACCCAGGAAGAAGAAATGCGCCATTTTGTCGAATTAATCTTTGATTACTAAAATTTGAAATGACAAAGTAATTACCTTGTAACACACGAATAAATAATTCATATTCATTTTTTTCATAATATTTTGCATCACTTGGTGTTACTACGGTGTTCTCCACTAGTTTTGTGAGACACTCTTTAATGGTCAGATTTTTGTCAAAATCCATTTCTGCAATGGAGGACAATATTTTTACTTCCGAGCTGTCAAAACCATGTCCATAATCCCTGTGTGAATACACAATTCCATCACATGGCGTCATCTCATAGATTGTTTTTTCCTTATCCGACCTCGGCATACGAATTATATTTTCATGTGATTGGCAAGCGAAGTAAAGAGCAACCATAGGATTTAGTGTTACATCCAATAATCTCGTGCTTAGCCCATAATGCTGCAATTTCGTCAGCCGTTCGAATGATGTTCTGTATTCCCTAAACTCAGCTGGATTTCGGGAATAAGCCATAGTTATCATTTGAGATTCAGATGGAAGTAGCCCATTACGAAAAATACTTGGTCGAATATCCCATGAGATATTTTCTTGTCCTCGAAAGAAAAATCGTTGTCTATCATCCTCAAACGGAGTCTTTACGTCTTTTTTCGAAAAATTTTGAGTATCTTTTAATGTGCTGGACTCATCAATATCATCAAATATTTTTTCGCGCATTTTCGAAATTTCTTGGAGATAGTTGGTCAGAGTCTCTATTACAATAATTTTTTTGCCTTGGGACATTGATAAACTATTTTCGTACACGATTATGCCACCTTAAGTTGACAATTCATTATTCTTTGTAATAATTCAGATCTTAAATTATTCAAATCGGAGTTTTCCTTCGAATTCACACATATATATTTAAAAATTACATCACAAATAAAATAATATTTTGTTAAAAGTTCGTCTGACGGTCTAGCCACAAAATAATTGCCAAAACATGCATTTTGAACCCTCTGTCTCCCAGAAGATCCAACCATGCTTGCAATACAATGCTTTCTGAAATTGGAATCACGTGCCAAACAGTACACAAAAGGAGTACGAATATTCCCAGTACCTCGTAAAACGATGAACTCAGTGGATCCAAATCCTATTTCATCATCTATCAAAAAGTCAACGATAGCCGTTTTTCCATTTTCCAAGCATGGAGTTATTCTTGCAAACAAAATATCACCATTTTGAAATTTAGATCCACCACCATTCCATTCTTTTGAAGAAATCTCTGACACAGAGCAGGAATCAATAGGCAAACTGGACATATCAACAAAACTCGCATGTTCGCCTTTAGGTAACATGAGTTTAGGATTTACAATTAGTAGATTACTTATCGGTATTGCAATCCACCCCTCCGGTATCTCCCCCATCTCGCTTTCGATCATCCGCCCCCCGGAGCTTTTGTAGGGCTTCCCTTCGTCATTCGGGAACTCGAACTCCACGAACCATCGATGGAACAACGCCCGGGCGATCTCCTCCAGCACTTTATTCATGCGGGTGTTGATCTCGATCTTGTCGTCGAGCGAGGAAAGGATGGCGGCGATCTTCTTTTGGATGGGGAGAGGAGGTAAAATCACAGGATAATTCATAATTGCTTTTTTATCCCCTCGTGGCATTTTTGTACCTTTGGAAGTCTTTGTGGCATAATCAAAGAAGTCATCTGTTGAAAGAAGATAGTAAAGATATTTACTATCACACGTGGTGTTAGCCCTGATCACTAAAACATCATTAGAACAACCACCCATAGAATGAGCAAGCCATATTTTCTTAAAATATGGACGAATGTTTGAGATGAGTATATCATTTTGTTGATAAGATGGGACGACGTTTACATTTGGTAATTTTGTGGCTGGAATCATACCTCCTCTGTCTGCCACCAAATTTTCTGTTGAAATATATGTGTCTATAGTAAGATCTAACACGTTTACTCGATCAGTCACATATGAAGCTATGTCACAAAGGGAACATTTTATCCAGTCACTCATTGTTCCCTCCAATAACCCAATCCATTTTTTGCACTGCGCTAATCAATATTCCAGAACGAGAGAACTCCATCACCGCACCTCAAACCCGATACTCGCCAGCTGCTTTCTGATCTCCTCCTCAGCCTTCCGGCTCTCCGCAAACAACTCTGACAACTCCCCCGTCAGCCGTGCCATCTTCTCCTCAAACGGCTCGCCGTCCTCCTCCACATCCGCAACCCCCACATACCGTCCCGGCGTCAGAACAAAATCCTGCTTCGCAATATCCTCCGTGGACACCACCGCACAGAACCCTTTCTCATCCTCAAGTGTCCCCTCCTCGAACCGGGAAAACGCACCCGCGATTTTATCGATATCCTCAGCCGTCAGCTCACGGAGCTTCCGGGAAACCATCGTCCCAAGACCCCGTGCATCCACAAACAGCGTCTTCCCCTGCTGCCGCTTATCCCGCTCGATAAACCACAGCGAAACCGGAATCTGCGTCGTATAAAACAACTGCGGCGGCATCGCAACAACCGCCGCCACCAGATCCGCCTCCACAATTCTTCTCCGGATCTCCCCTTCCCCTCCCGACTGCGAAGAAAGCGACCCGTTCGCAAGAACCAGACCCATCCGCCCCTTCGGTGCAAGATGATGAATCATATGCTGCATCCACGCAAAGTTCGCATTCCCCGCCGGAGGCACCCCGAACTTCCACCGCACATCATCTTTGAGCTTATCCGCACCCCAGTTCGACAGATTAAACGGAGGATTTGCCAGAATAAAATCCGCCCGCAGTGAAGGATGCAGATCATTGAAGAACGTATCCGCCGCAAACCCGCCAAGATCCGCCTCAATCCCCCGAATCGCCAGATTCATCTGCGCCATCTTCCACGTCGTCGGATTCGCATCCTGCCCGTACACCGAAATATCATTAATCCGCCCCGAATGCTCCTCCACAAACTTCGCCGACTGCACAAACATTCCCCCGCTTCCGCAGCAGGGATCATACACCCGCCCCTCAAACGGCTGCAAAACTGCCACAAGCGTTCTCACCACCGACGCAGGCGTATAAAACTCCCCGGCCAGCTTCCCCTCCTGCTCCGCGAAATTCTTCAGACAGTACTCATACGTCCGCCCCAGAATATCCTTGCTCGCCCCGTGCTCCGCCATCGAAATATTCGTAAACAGATCCACCACCTCGCCAAGCCGCCGCTTATCCAGCTCCGGTCTCGCAAAATTCTTCGGCAGCACATCCTTCAGCCGCTTATTCTCCCGCTCAATCGCCCGCATCGCCGCATCAATCACCACACCGATCTCCTCCGTATGGGCCGCCGCCGCAATCACCTCCCATCGTGCCTCGGACGGAACATAGAAAATACCCTCGGACAGATACTCATCATGATCCTCCTCAAACCCTTCACCCTCAGAGACCAGCGCCTGATACTTCACCGAAAACGTATCAGAAATATACTTCAAAAAAATCAAACCCAGAATAACATGCTTGTACTCCGCAGCATCCATATTCCCGCGAAGAATACACGCCGCATCCCATATCTTCTGCTCAAAACCAATATCCGCAGTATTTTTTTCAGCCATACCTTCCACTCCGTCGCAAATTCTGCGAACAATAAATCAATTATGGAATATCCCTCCACATAAAATCATCGTTATTCTCCCCTTGCTGTAATGTCCAGAAATTATTTCCCCGATCACCGCACGATATGAAAAACAGGCCATGGCCCTCGATTGAAGAAACCTCACGCAGCCAAAAATACCCGTACGATCGCAGCAACACAATGGCAAAATAACAATGCAGAGACAGATCCGGCATGACTCTCCCCTATCAACCCTCACGGGACTGGGGACATGTGTATTGATCTGCTATTCCGCAACGAGACAATGGTAGAGGATGTAAGATCGGTTTTGTACTTCGTTGCCAATCTCCGAAACACCGTACACTCCGGCAAGAATCAGCCAGCGTATGAAAACCACGTTTGCCGCAGATATCCTGCTTGAAATCTATGCGGACCGTACAACTCTGAAACGCACCGAGAAAACGACGGGTGAATCATGTTTCAACAGCAGGGGTGTCAGTCCGTGTTCAACAGGATAATCTTTCCTCTGGTCGTTTAGATTATAGGTAGGATGAGGAATGGCACCTTTATGCTACATTGGCTATGAAGAGGGAGAATGACCCGTGGTGTTAATTGAGATCATTATAATCCTCATGATACCTGTCCCGCTATTTCTCATCGCTGCAAAACTCATATCCAGATACGGAGTCGATGAGTCTCTGTTTCGTATTGTTGATTACTCCACCCCTGGGCACGGTCTTGTGACTTTGTTTGGTGTGTTTGGTACTGTCGGGATCATCCTGATAGATGCTGAAATTCTCACGCTCACTATGGCTCTTGGTGAATATCTTCCCGAACCATGGACTTGGGAAGTACCATTCTCGATATGGCTCATACCATGGTCTGTAGCTCTGCTAATCACGATGCGAGCGATCGGGGGATATCTGTTGAAATATTTTAAAGGTGAACTATGATGCAAAAACTACTCTCTGTATTGGGGATGATCGTATTGATCTCCTCAATTGAGTACCCTGTGTGCGCAAATTCCACAAATAAATCCATTGTATCTGAATAACGCCAACATTGGTGATTCGAACATCACGATGGGAAAATGTGAAAAATGACTGAACGAGAAAGATTCTAGATCTTGATTGAGTTAGGATTGGTAATCGTTTTGTATATTCCACAGGCTCATTCGATAAGAGGTGAGTGTATTCCGGGATGATGCCCCCCTATGAGATCAAAAAGGAATGGGAAAAATTTCTGCGGGCATATCAGGCGATTCATGACTTCGAACCGAAAGGAGAAAACATCCGCCACAATTCTGATCGTTTTTCCTCCCGATGACGGTTTGATCAATCTCTTCATAACCTGCCAAAGACAGATCACTCATCCATGTCCCGCACGACGCTCCTCCCGATTCTCTTCACCGTCATCGGTTTTGCTGCGGCTATCGTCTTCCTCGGCACTGCCGCAGCAGTCATCGAAACGGACGGCCTCTCGGTCGTCTCGCACGGTCTTCATATCATTCCGCAGTATCCCGCAGAGGTCACGGAAAAAATAGAAACGATCATAGAAGAGAACTACCGCCACTCGCCGTTTCAGGAACCAAAGCATGGAGAAAGCGATGTCGTCTCCACCAGACTGTTCGGCACCGTAATCACCATGCAGTATGCAGCTCCGGTAAACCTCACGTGGTCCTTTTTCCAAAACGGCGAAGAATACACCTGGAGTTTGGTGAATACTGCATCAGCGATGGCCGTCCCCTGTCCCGGAGGAAAACGGATAACAGCAGAGCGAATCGACATACTGATCCCGGACAACGTTACTCCGGAGATCATGGACGTATCGTACTTCGCCCTGATCCACACGACCGGGCGGCCGGAACCGTACAGAATAGCCGTCGAACGCGAACAGGTGAACGAACTGTTGGCGCTGATCGGCATGGACCCCCTGCCGGAAAGTCTGCTGCCCTGATGCCGCGGAAGATACCGGTACCCTAGGAACATGCCGCCTGACAGAGTACATCATACATTTTATCAACACAATCAACCCACTCTATCACAAAGAAGGAGAAATAAATGGGAGAAGCTGAAATATTCATCTGTCCTCACTGCGGCAGGGAAATCTGGATTTCGGAAGGACTGGGCTTTGCAGACTGTCCCGAAACCGTATTCACCTGCCAAAACGGCGAATACCCCAACCTCCAAGAACGCATGGAATCACCCGCCTATCAGCAGACACGGGAACTCCTCAACGCAGGAGCTTCCCCGGCAGACATCGGTGAAAACCCCCGCAAAAACCGGTATGGACAGAACCGCTACATCTGCCCGCACTGCCACATTCTCCAAAGCCGCTTCACCATCACCCTGCAACTGCCGGACGGAACACTATTCACCCCCAAATATCACTGCGAACACTGCAACGCACCGCTCCGCCTGTATACCCGACGCAGCAGAAAACAAACCCTCCTTCACTGCAAAAACTGCAACACCACCTTCGACATACACGCAGAAAACATCACCCGCATGATAGCATGGGTTGACTAAACCCTCCCCTCCAGCTTTGCCAAAAGCGTACACGCCGCACACAACCGGTTCTCCGTCGGCTCCCCGCACCGCTCGCAGACACCCATCCTCCGTACCTCCCCGCGGACCGGACCCAGCTTTGCCAGCAACTTCTCCTGCCCCTCCACAATCGCGAGCAGCGTACCCGGATATCGATGCTCCAGCAGCCCCAGCTCGCTCCGCACGCCCGCCCGCAGCGCATACCGCGTATACGGACACTCCGGAAGACGCGTCAGCAGATGATTCACCATCCCATAGGCAACCGTCGCCCGTTCCGTACACCGGCAGAGCGGCTTAATGCGGGGAACGAACAGCTCGCCCGCATTCGTCTGGTAATTCTCCGTAACCCTTCGGAGATCCCCGCGAAGATAATTCATCAGAACAGACTGCGCCTCATCATCCATGCAGTGGCCGGTCGCAATCCGATCCGCACCCGCCTCACGGGCCGCCATATTCAGCGCACGTCTGCGCAGCGTCCCGCAGACCGAACACGCCCGTTCCGGAGACACCGCGAGCAGTTCATCCAGCGTCTTCCCGCAGACATCCGCAAACGAAAGAATGCGGTGCTCCACACCAAGCCGCTTCACCAGCGTTTCCGCCGCACGAATCGTCTCGTCCCGGTAATCGGCAATACCCTCATCGACCGTAACCGCCACAAACTCCGCATCCAAATCCAGCTTCGCCAGAACCGACAGCAGAACCGTACTGTCCTTCCCGCCGGAAAGCCCGATCGCCACCCGCGAATCTGCCGGAATCATCCCGTAGCGGGAAATCGTATCCGCGACGAGATGCTCATACCACGCCGAAAAATGTTCCCCGCAAAGTACAGCACCGCTCGCCGCATCCCGCCAGACCGCCCGCTTCCCGCAGTGATCACAAACCGCCATCACTTACCCGCCGTGTACGATAGACGTAGTCGCAAGAACCTGATCATCCGTGACAACATCATCTGCAAGCAGCAGCTCGCCCCCGCAGGTTGCCAGAATCTCATACGGATTCAATCCCAGCCCGATGAGAATCTCCTCAACCGTCCCGGCAGGAGCAGACGCTGTCGTCCCGTCCGGAAGATGCACCAGAACCATTACAGAAGTATTGGTGTTTTTGAAATAAAGCAATCACCCTCATACCAGAGGACACAGACCACAACGAAAAACCAGATTTGCAGGGTATGACCCAAACGTTGTCATTTTCAGAATAATTATAATTTGGGCCCTCTAGTTAACTGAATTTACTGAACATACCCCCTGTCAGTCTGTGTTCAACAGTATTATCTTATTTTCAGACATAAATAATGGATACATAATTTGTTTATAGCTACATGAAAAATTTTGGGAAAATCACTACAAATTGCTTGAAATGTAGACGTCAGGTTAAATTCCGTAATATTGATAGTACAAAAAATCAGGTCTGCGGTTTTGTAGATCTACTACTGGTAACCTGCGGAGGTGAATCAGTCGTGTCTTAAATTCGCTATTAACACGAAGTAAACAGGTAGCAAATTGGAATAGATAGTTGAATAACAATCGAACAAAACCACATAATTAATAAGATTATGAGAATTAATTACTTGGTTTTAGTTTTAATCCATGATCGGAGGTTAAAATGAATAAAACACTTTGTCGGATTGGGTATGTGTTATTAGCAGTACTGATGCTAACATCATTCTTCCCATCTGTGATGGCCGAAACCACGAACGAATCTACATTTGAGCAAACAACCATACTTACTGAAGAACTCAGGAATATGCCTATCGATGAGAAATCAATAATAGAATCGACAGACATCTCTCTGGATAGGCAAGTAGATAGAGATCAGGAATTGAAAAATCCCGGGGTCTTTGTTCCATATTTCATCGAATGTGGTCCTGAAATCATTTCATTAATCTCAAGTGGAGTAGTTATTGCCCAATTGGATGTTGGTATTTGGGGCAAGTCAGTTCAAGAATTTATTGACAGATGGATTAAAATATGGGGCATTCAACTAATTATTGTAGAAAAAATTGGGGAAAAGACAGTCTATTCTCTCAGTCCAGATGCGATTGGAACTCAAGTTGAGGATACATTTGATGATATCTGTCTGTGGATTCAAAACACGGCAGATGGTACAGATTATAAATATCTCTGGAAACAGGAGAGCAGGGATGTGCTTAAAAAAGCATTCGAGGAATATAACTATTGCAAAACTGAAAAAGAGAGAGAAAGATGCAAAATTTATTTCAAAGCAGATTTCACGGGAAAAACGAAAATTGATTACCTTGGGATGAACCTTCTGGAAGCTACAGATTATATGAAACAGTTCATGACCACAAGCAGTAGAGACAGAAATGTCTATACTGTATGTGAGGATGCATCAATAGCACTGTGCAAAAGCGTATCAATTAGCCTTGGGTATGGGGGATATGCAGTGAAAGGAAAAGATTCTGAAATTCTAAATAGGAAAGAAGGGATTGCTCATCACTATCATCCAGCTATGATGGTGGATAATAAAGAACGACAGCTTGCCAAGGGTAGCTATTCGCCCCACTGCTCCTACATGGTGATATGGAATCCCATGAAAAGTACAACTTTAACCTTACGTAATAATTGAGTATTTAAAATCATATTTGATTAATGATTGTTATACATATCATATGTATTACATTGTGATTTAATACACTTACATCATCATCGTGTTCGGGATACGAATCACTGTAAGTTTCGTATCCCGCTACAATTTTTAAGTAAAAAGACAAAGAGATGATCCATATGGCAGATGAAACAGAACAGGAACGGGAAATTACTTCCGAAGATGTCAGTATTTTTTTGAACAGCATTGACAAAAACTGGCAGGAAAAACGAAACAAACTCAATCAGCATGATGAGTATCTCATGGATGCCATAGTGAAAAAATTCCTCCCTGCGATCAACGGATATATGAAAGAAAGAAACCGAAAAATCGATGAAGATGAAGCGTACTTACTCAGCAGACTCATAGATGCGTTTCTGAGTACTGTCGACGCAGACTGGGAACTAGACAATAGAAACTTTCACGAACACGAAGCCTACTTAGTCAATGAAGCAAAGGAATTTTTGCAGGCTCTCCGGTATCGGGGAATTTTTCCCAACCCCTGTGAGGTTCAGGGAGAATTACCAAGAGATGAATCAGGTCGTATAGACTTTCTGATAGTTTTCCTCGAAGCCCTTCGGGAGAAAGGCTGGTGGAATGAAGAAGCAGACGAAGACGATATCTATGATGTGAACATCCCGAAACGATCCTATTACTACGGGCGGCAATCCGATAACTTTGACATCGTACGTTTTCTTACCTCTCACCTCCATTATAAGGGATCGCCCGTATCCCTCAATGGATTCCTGCATGATTCATACACCCACGGCTCAGAATCCTGGACTGAACGTGACCGGGGTCTCCTTATGAGATCATTGGCGAAACTGGAACAGGCAGGCAAAATTGAAGTAAAAATTAATCTTACCGAAGCTGATCCATTCTTCACGAAACAGAACGAAGAGAGATGAGAAGCGAACATCTCTTTTTTCCCAGATTTACACCCGGCAAAAGTATTTTTCAAGATTTCACAAGGTACAGCAGGTCCCCGCAGCATATTCCCTGAAGATATCTGCCGATGTCACCCCCCTACGGTGCAGTATCCCGCAACTCTTTATCACCAGCCGTAAAAGAAGTACCCGCAATGAAAAACCTGGTCATTAAGGGTGCCCGCCAGCACAACCTGCAGAATATCACCCTGGAACTCCCGCGTGACAAATTAATCGTCGTCACCGGGGTCTCCGGATCCGGCAAATCCACCCTTGCCTTTGACACCATCTACGCCGAAGGACAGCGGCGGTATGTCGAATCCCTCTCCTCATACGCCCGTCAGTTCCTCGGCATCATGAACAAACCGGATGTTGACAGCATCGAAGGACTCTCCCCCGCAATATCCATCGAACAGAAAACCACCTCCAAAAATCCCCGATCCACGGTCGGAACCGTCACCGAGATCTACGACTACCTGCGTCTTCTCTACGCAAGAATCGGTGTTCCCTACTGCCCCAAACACCACGTCAGAATCGAATCCCGGACGCCCGAACAGATAGCAGACGCCATCACTGCCGAGTTCCCCGCGGGTACCATGATCACCATCTTTGCTCCTGTCATCCGCAAGAAAAAAGGAACCTACGAACAACTCTTCCGTGACCTCAACGCAGACGGATTCACCCGGGTACGGGTGGACGGCGAGATTCACCGAACCGACGACGAGATCAAACTCGCCCGCTACGTCATGCACAACATCGACATCGTCGTTGACCGGCTCGACCCTGCCGACCGCAGCCGTCTCGTCGAAGCGATCGAAACCGCACTCAAACGTGCCGAAGACGGACTCGTCTATGCAGCTGCCGCCGGAAAACCGGACGCCGTGTACTCCGCACGCATGGCATGCCCGATCTGCGGCCTCTCGTTTGAAGAACTTCAGCCCCGCATGTTCTCCTTTAACAGCCCGTTCGGCGCATGCCCGACCTGTAACGGTCTCGGTATCCAGATGAAGTTCGACCCGGAGTTAATCATCCCCGACAAAACCAAATCCATCGCGGACGGGGCGGTTGCCATCTACCGGAACTTCCTCGACGGCTACCGCGTCCAATATCTGGACGCCGTCGCCAAACATCTCGGCTTTACCATGATGACGCCGATTGAGGAACTCACCGAAGAGCAGTACAACGGTCTCATGTACGGAACGGACGACACGCTCAAGTTCACCATGGCCTCGAAAAACGCCGAGTGGTCACATCACGGCCAGTGGGAAGGCCTGCTGCCGCAAACCGAACGGCTCTACCGCGAAACCAAATCCGAGTACCGCAAAGAGGAACTCGAAAAGTTCATGCGGGTACTTCCCTGCCCCGAATGCCACGGAAAGCGACTTAAGGATCACGTGCTCGCCGTGAAGATCAACGAAAAGTCCATCGCGGACATTACGGATCTCTCCATCGACGATCTGATCGAGTTCTTCAACACCCTGCCGCTCTCCGAAAAGGAGACCGAGATTGCAAAACTCATCCTCCGCGAGATTCATTCCCGGCTTGCCTTCCTGCAGCAGGTCGGTCTCGGTTACCTCACCCTCTCCCGCAGTGCCGGAAGTCTCTCCGGCGGCGAGGCGCAGCGTATCCGGCTTGCGACGCAGATAGGATCGAATCTGATGGGCGTGTTGTACATCCTCGACGAACCGTCAATCGGTCTGCACCAGCGCGATAACCAGAAACTGATCGCAACGCTCAAACATCTCCGCGATATCGGCAACACGCTGATTGTGGTGGAGCATGACGAGGACACGATTCGTGCTGCCGATTACGTCGTCGATATCGGTCCGGGCGCCGGAGTACACGGCGGACATGTGGTCGCCGAAGGAACGCCCGACGAGGTCGCATCAACGCCTGAGTCAATTACGGGACAGTATCTCTCAGGCGTTCAGACGATCCCCGTTCCAACAGAGCGGCGGCCTGCGAAAAAGTTCATCCGAATCAACGGCTGCCACGAAAACAATCTGAAGAACATCAACGCAAAAATTCCGATGCAGACCTTCACGGTCGTGACAGGCGTGTCGGGTTCCGGCAAGTCCACGCTGATCTACGATACCCTCTATCAGGCGCTGATGAAAGAGATCAACAACTCCCGCGTGACGCCGGGAGCATACAAGGAACTGATCTTTGAGTCGGAGATAGACAAAGTGATCGTGATCGATCAGTCACCGATCGGCAGAACGCCGCGATCAAACCCGGCCACCTACACGAAGGTGTTCGATGACATCCGCAGACTGTTCGCCGAGACGAAGGAAGCAAAACTTCGCGGATATGATCCGGGACGGTTCTCGTTCAACCTGAAGGGCGGACGCTGCGAGGCATGTTCGGGCGACGGTGTGATCAAGATCGAGATGAACTTCCTGCCGGATGTGTACATCGAGTGCGAGGAGTGTAAAGGTACCCGCTATAACGCGGAGACCCTGGAGGTGAAGTACAAGGGCAAATCGATTGCGGATGTACTGAACATGAGCGTGGACGAGGCGCTGGAGTTGTTTGAGCACGTGCCCAATATCCGTGCGAAGCTCCAGACGCTGGCGGATGTGGGTCTCGGTTATATCAAGCTCGGCCAGAGTTCGACGACGCTTTCCGGCGGCGAGGCGCAGCGGATTAAGCTGACCCGCGAGCTGGCGAAACGGGCGACCGGAAAGACGGTGTATCTTCTGGACGAGCCGACAACCGGTCTGCACTTCCATGATGTGAAGAAGCTGATCGGTGTCCTTGACAGTCTTGTTGCGAAGGGCAACACGGTCGTTGTGATCGAGCACAATCTGGATGTTATCAAGTGTGCGGACTATCTCATCGATCTGGGACCGGAGGGCGGCAAGGCGGGCGGCAAGATCATCGCGGAAGGAACGCCCGAAGAGGTGGCAAAGGTGAAGAAGAGCTACACGGGACAGTTCCTGAAAAAGATGCTGAAATAAAAAAATCAATGGCACCAGACCCTGAATCTGGTCTCATTCTTTTTTAGTAATACGGCTTTCCGGTCAGATACCGGTAGAGCACCATGTACTTTATCGCCGACCGCGGGTAATCGGACTGGACTTCATAGTAGGTTCCGTTTTTGCAGGAGAAGAGAATCTTCATCTGGAGCGAAAAGGCAAATCCCGCCATATCCGAAAACAGAAACACCCGGGCTTCCTCCCCTTCCCCGAACTCGAACCGGTCGGTGAACAGGGCAAACCGTCCGGTTGCCAGATGTTCCGCCGCCCCGTCTTTTATCCGGTACAGCCGCTGATCATGATCAGCAACGATCGGAGTATCCGCCGGAGTTTGCAAAAGTTCCGGCAGCTGTTCGGCCAGATATCCCCGCTGCCATTTGTCCCAGTCGGCAACGTTGTCGAACGGGGCATGGTGATCCCCTTCGCCTGCGAAGAGACCATACTCGTTGTACCGGACGGAGAAACCGCAGTCACAGAAGAAACGGTCATCTTTGCTGTGCAGTTTCGCAATCCCGCGGCAGTGCGGACAGACGTAGAGCACCGTTTCCAGATCCTCGGCAAGCCGGGTTCCCGGATACTTGGCGGGCCGGATTTTCTGATCATTGAACGCATTTACATACAGATCGCGGCGGATTGCCTCGTTGATCTCGTCAACCGTCATCTCCGCAAGCTGCTCGCGGGTATACTCGGCGACGAACTTTCCATACATGGGGCCTTTCCGCTTCACTGCCGCCCAGCGGGGACTGCGGAGGTATCCTCCGTGAATTTGGTAGGTGACAAGACCCGCCCCGCTTTCTTTTACGAGTTTTCCAGTGGCAGGGGAGATGAAGGCGGTTTCTCCGTTGATGGACCGCACACCTTCGGGCGACATCCAGACATTCGCTCCAGCTGCAAGGGTAGCCTTGATGACTTCGACGACCTCGGTTGCCGGAACACCTTTTCGGCGGATGATGGGGTGTACGAAAAAGTTTGCGATCATTCTCAGCCAGCGTTTGCGGAACAGATGTTCGCCGGCAACGAAGAACATGTGGCGGGGACAGGGTACGCCGATCAGCAGGTGATCCCAGAGGGTGGTGTGGTTGCAGAAGATGAGATATGTTGGACTTTTCGGGTTACAGATCTCGTACCGGTAGGATAGACCATACCGGACGAAGGGGGTTACACAAAATCTGGCAAATTTATAGACGGTCCGATACCACAGCAGGTGTTTCATGTATGCAAATGCTCCCCGATTGCCCTCGAAAATTAGGGATTCTCTCATCTATTTACCGTAAGAGATATTGAGTGTAACGATTAGCAGTACGATCCGTCATAGAGACCGGAGAGGGATACAGGAAAGTAAAAAAAGAGATGTTATGCGGTTGCCCGTCTGACCAGGTCAAAGGCAACTTCCCCGGCTTTTTGCAGAATTTCTTCGGCGCCGGGGATGACTCCTTCATGCATGAGGACCGCTCCATTACAGATGGTGGTGTCAACGGCAAGGCCGCCGGTTGCGTAGACTGCGTTGGAGGTGGTGTTAAATGCCGGGACGTTCGTCGGGTTTCTGCCGACAAGGATGAGGTCGGCAAGGTATCCGGGTGCGATGATTCCGGCGTTGATGCCAAGAGCTTTTGCACCGTTCCGGGAGGCGACGGCAAGAGCTTCGTCTGCGGGCATGAGAGTGGGATCGTTCCAGAAGAACTTCTGAAGGAGCGCTGCGGTTTTCATTTCGGCGAACATGTCGAGGTCGTTGTTGGAGGAGGCGCCGTCCGTTCCGAGAGCGACGTTGACGCCCGCGGCTTTCATCTCCGGGTAGGGAAGCGCCCGGCCAACGGTGAGTTTCATGTTGCTTACGGGGTTGTGGACTGCGGTGACTCCGCGGTCGGCGAACAAACGAATGTCCTCGGCATCAAGCCAGCAGCAGTGGGCGGCGATGCAGCGTTCGGAGAGGACGCCGCAGTGATCCAGCCAGGGGACGACCCGCATGCCGTGGGCTTTGATGCAGTCGGGGTTTTCGTCGGTTTCGTCGACGTGGATGTGCAGGGGAATGTTTTCTGTTCGGGAGAACTCGGCGCACCAGCGAAGGCCTTCTTCGGAGACGGTGTAGATGGCGTGGGGGGAGACGCCCGGCATGATGCGGGGGTTGTTCCGGGCTTTGAGTGCGGCGACGGTTTTTTCCATGACGGAACATTCGGATTCGAATTTGGCGTGGTCGCCGCCGTCGATCATGCAGTAGGAGAGGCAGGCGCGGATGCCTGCTTCGTCCACGGCGTCGGCGACGTTGTTCATCATGAAGTACATGTCGTTGAAGGTGGTGGTTCCGGTACGGATCATTTCGAGGCAGGCGAGTTTTGCGCCCCAGTAGATGTCGTTTTCGGTGAGGTGGGCTTCGGTCGGCCAGATTTTGGTGGAGAGCCATTCAAAGAGGGGCATGTCGTCGGAGTAGCCGCGAAGGAGGCCCATGGGGGAGTGAGTGTGCATGTTGACCATGCCGGGAAGGGCTGCTGCGCCGTTTCCGTCGATGATGAACTCGGCGTCGTGGTCGGTGATCTTTTCGGCGACGCTGCCGATCCGGCCTGTGCCGTCGAGGTAGATCTCGGCGGGTTTGTTGTTGAGGGTTACGTTTCTGATGAGGATGGGTACGGTTTTTCCAAAGATGTCGGGTTCTGTCATGCGAGTTTCTCCACGATTTCTGTTACGAGTTTGCTGATGCGTTCGCCGTTCTGTTGGGCGACGGCGATGATTTCGTTGTAGTCAGGGGCGTCTGCCCCGCCGATGCCGTTTGCGTAGTTGTCTACGGTGCAGAGGGCGGCGACAGGAATGCCGAGTTCGTTTGCGAGGGTGAGTTCGCTTGCGATGGTCATGCCGACAATGTCGGTGTGTTCTGCGAAGGAGGCGATCTCGGCACGGGTTTCAAACCGGGGGCCGTGCGCCTGGAGGTAGGTTCCGGGGACGGCGTCGGGGATGAGGTCATGCAGGGTCCGGCGAAGTCCTGCATCCAGTACGGGGGGGACATGATGGATGTCGTTGTTATGCAGGGTGGGGATGTCCCAGGGGCAGTAGTAGTCGTCGGGGATGACGATTGTTCCCGGCCGAATGTGTTCTTTCATGCCGCCGGTGCTTCCAATGAGGATGAGCCGGTCAACGCCGAGAATTTTGCAGGCGGCGAGGTGCGCCCGGTGATTGACGTTGTGCGGCGGGGTGGTGTTCTGGTGGCGAGGGATGAAGATGAATTTTCCTGCGTGCACGTCGGTTTTGCCGAAGGGTGTGGCCACTGTTTTTGGTTGGAGGAGTGGGAGTTTTGCTGCGAGGAGCGCGGTTCCGCCTATGATGCCTAACATTTCCGGTGTACTGTTTTTCGGGAGGAGTTATAAAGAGGCGGGTCTGTCCGTGGAGGTTGAATCAATATCTATTTATTTGTGCTGTGCGAATTTATTAGAGCACAATTCATTTGGGCCGGTAGATCAGTGGTAGATCGCGTCCTTGGCATGGACGAGGCCGCGGGTTCAATTCCCGCCCGGTCCATCTTTCTTTTGGGTTTTTTTGATAACTTGGTGATTACTGATTACTGACATCATCCGGGTTTTTGAAAAAAGGAGTGGCCAGAATCATTTTCCTTCTCCGGACAGTCCACTAATTTATATACTAATAAAGAGAGATAGATAACACAAGAGAATATATCCCGATCAATCTCATGATGAGAGAGACGGGGGCATCTCATTTTTTAAAAATACTGATGACGTCAGTAATCAGTAATCAACGAGCAATCAAATACCTGGGGAGAGTACGGTCTCTTTCTGCCAAGAAAAAAACTGTCTGAAAACCCGTAACCTTCATTATCTCTCCCTCACCACACAACACAGACAAAAGGAAACCACCCATGAAAATACAAACCCCCTCCCGTCTGCATATCGTCTTAATCGACCTCAACGGGTCGTACGACAGAATCGACGGCGGCATCGGCTTAACCCTCGCCGACCCGCACTTCATCCTCGAAGCAGTCCCCGCAGACAAAGAGAACACCATTGCGTTCACCCAAACCGCCGGCGGCAGTCCCGCAGAACGGGAATCCTGCATCAGCAAAATAACCGCCGCCGCAGAAAAAGCAGCTGCCCGCTACGCCCCAGGCACCGGCTACCACTTCACCGTTCACCAGCTCTATCCTGCCCACTCCGGCCTCGGGTCCGGCACCCAGATCTCCTTAGCCGCCGCAAAACTCATCGCCGAACTGGCTGGTTATCACCCTGCCAGCACCGATCTTGCCGCACTCGTCGGACGCGGAGGAACCTCCGGTATCGGCGTACACGCCTTCGACCTTGGCGGATTCATCGCCGACGGCGGTCACAGCAAAAAAGAAAAAAGCAGCTTCCTGCCAAGCTCTGTCTCCACCGCCAGACCCGCATGTCTTCTTGGACGCTATCCCTTCCCCGAAGACTGGGGCGTCCTCCTCGCCGTCCCCGCATTCGGCAACCGGTATACCGGGGCCGCCGAGAAAAACATCTTCCAGACGCACTGCCCTGTCCCCAAAACCGACGTCGAACAGGTCTCCCACCTCGTCTTCATGAACCTCATCCCGTCGTTGATCGAACACGACATCGAAGCATTCGGCCACGCCCTCGATCAGATTCAGACCGTCGGCTTCAACAAAATCGAGTTCACCCTCCAGCCCCCCGAACTCACCAAACTCAAAAACGACATGCAGGACGCAGGCGCCTACGGTGTCGGCCTCAGCTCCTTCGGCCCGACACTCTTCACCGTCTATGACCGCACAAACAAAGACATCGTCGCCGCAACCCAGGAACTCCTCGGAGAAAACGGACTCGTCATCACCACCCGCGGCCAGAATCACGGCGCAGAACTGCTCTGAAACCCAAAACCCCGCCCCCTATGAACATACAGAACATCACCGTAAAAAATATTCTGACAAAATCCAGTCTCCCGATCGGAGATTACTCCGTAAACCCGTATGTGGGCTGCACCCATGCCTGCAAATACTGCTATGCCTCCTTTATGAAACGCTTCACCCGCCATCCGGAACCCTGGGGAACCTTTCTGGATGTGAAATACTGGCAGGAAATCCGCAACCCGGAAAAATATGCCGGAAAACACTTATTTATCGGATCCGTCACCGACCCCTACAATCCACAGGAAGAAGTCTACCAAAGAACACGGGAACTTCTGATACAGCTGCAGGGAAGCGGCGCAGCGATAACCATTGCCACAAAATCAGATCTGGTACTGCGGGATTTGGATCTCATCCGGACGTTCCCCCGTGCCCGCGTCTCCTGGTCGATCAATACACTGGACGAAACATTCCAAAAAGACATGGACCAAGCAGTCAGCATCCCCCGGCGGCTGAAAGCAATGAAAACATTCTTCGAAGCAGGTATTCGTACGACCTGTTTTATCTCCCCCATCTTTCCGGGTATCACCGACATCCCCGCCATTGTCAGGAAAACCCGAGATCAGTGCAACCTGATCTGGCTGGAAAATTTAAACCTCCGCGGCAGTTACAAACAGAACATTCTCACCTATATCGCAGAAAACTATCCGGAACTTATCCCCCTCTATCACGAGATCTATCAGCTGGGCAGCCGCAGATACTGGGAAATGCTTGATGCGGAGATGCAGGAGTTTGCAAACGAACAGGGACTCCCCTACCTGCGCAACGACGACACCATCCAACGACCATTTGATGCCCCGCCGGCGCTGGTGAATTATTTTTACCATGAACAGATCAAACAGTCCGCAAAAAAGAAGGAACGAACATGCCCGAACTCCCGGAAGTAGAAACCGTCAGACGCATTCTGGAACCACAGCTGAAAGGACGCAGAATCTCTGATCTGACGGTGAACCGTCCGGAAATCATTGCCCATCCGACTGCGGATATCTTTACGCATGCAGTGATCGGAACCGTGATTGCACGCATGGGCAGACGGGGAAAATATCTCTTCCTGCATCTGGACACGGGAAATACTATTCTGCTCCATCTGCGGATGACCGGGCAACTCCTGGCAACACCCGCGGACTTTCCCGCAGAAAAACATACCCACCTGATCTTTCATCTGGATGACGGAACCGAACTCCGGTACCTTGACACCCGGCGGTTTGGGCGCTTCTGGCTGCTGCAGAAAACGGAAAAAGACATCTGGAGCGGAATCCAAAAACTTGGTCCGGAACCCTTCGACCCGCAGATAACGCCCGCATGGCTGCGGGAAAAAATCGGCAGAAGCCGCAGACCCGTCAAGGAATGTCTGCTGGATCAGCGTACAGTTGCCGGAATTGGAAATATCTACGGGGATGAAATATTGTTTGCAGCAAAAATCTGTCCGGCACGCCCTGCATGTTCATTGCGGGAACAGGAGTGGCAGACACTTGCCGCAGTGATTCCTGCGGTCCTGCAAAAAGCAGTTGACGACAACCGCATGACGCCGGAAGAGTATCTGGAGGGGCGGGGAAAAGAGTACCGAAACGATCCGTTTCTGCAGGTGTACGGACATGAAGGGGATTCCTGCCCGTGCTGCGGAGCGGCACTGAAACGGATTACACTCTCCGGAAGAAGCAGTGTGTACTGCCCAAACTGCCAGCCGGAACAGCCGATACCGTAACAGAACCATTCCAAAAAAAAAGAAAACCGGCGGAATACCGCCCGCCGCAGATAGGTATTACACTACCTGATTTACCAGGCTCTGTTTTACCGGCGACATACTCATCGGAGAAACCGTCTCCGCAAGCACCTTCATCAGGATACCAAGACCCTGCACCAGCTGCTCATCCTCGATCACCAGTGGCGGCATAATCTTCACCACAGTATCCTCGCGGCCCGACAGCTCAAGGATCAGACCCTGCTCAAAGCAGGCTTTCCGGATCTTCTGCGTCGTTCCGCAGGGGTATGACCCCATATCAATACCCCACATCAGACCGAGACCCCGGAAGGTCAGTGACGGATCGATCAGCCGCAGACGGGATGCGAGGAACTCCTCCACAATCCTTCCCTTCCGCATCGTCTCCGCCTCCAGATCATGGGCAAGCATGTACTCAATCGCCGCCTTTCCGGCAACAAACGCCAGCTGGAATCCGCGGAACGTCCCGTTGTGCTCTCCGGGCAGGAGAACATCATACTCCGGTTTCACAAGAGCAATCGAACACGGCATCCCGATACCGCCGATAGACTTCGCCATCACCACAATATCCGGCACAATACCCGCACGCTCGAACGAGAAGAACGAACCCGTCCTGCCGCAGCCCGTCTGGATATCGTCAAGGATCAGCAGCATATCATGCTTATCGCACAGCGCCCGGGCATCCCGGAGCCACTCATTGGACAGCACATTAATACCGCCCTCTCCCTGTACCGCCTCAACAATCAGTGCCGCAGGCTTATCCACACCGCTGTGATCATCCGTCAGCAGCATATCGATATAGGCGATCGTATCAAGACCCGGCATCATACACGGATGCGGAACATGCGTCACGTTCCCGAGTGCCACACCGCAGGCATCACGGGCACTGCGTTCGGTCGTCAGGGCAAGCGACCCGAGCGACATCCCGTGGAATGCACCCATCAGGGCAAGCACATTTGATCTGCCCTTCACCTTGCGGGCGATCTTGAGTGCAACCTCAACCGCATTCGTACCGGTAGGTCCCGGGAACAGAACCTTGTAATCATACCCCCGCGGAATCAGAACCTTGTTCTCCAGACACTCGATGAACTCGCCCTTTGCAACCGAGTACATATCCAGCCCGTGCAGAAGGCCGTCGTTCATCAGATACTCAACCACTTTTCCCTTGATATAGTCATTATTATGACCATAGTTGCAGCTTCCTGCTCCACAGAGGAAATCGATGTATTCTTTTCCATCCTGATCGATCAGTACTGATCCTTTCGCTTTCGAAAAGACTACCGGATATTTTCTGCAGTACGATCTGACGTTGCTTTCGAATGTTTCGAATACCGTGGATTCCATTAAGACTTCATTTGTGTTTCTTAAACCCATAGACCACACCCCCACTTGACTAGGATAGTATGAATTTACAGGCAATCTTACTCTGCAGATTTCGCTGCGCCGAGATTACAGGATCATGTTGCCCCCCTCAGTTCTTAAAGCTGTCCCTCAAAAAGAATGGATCATGGCCTGCCGTATGGACTTTCAGCGAATATCCTTGGACTTCAAAAAACCCGGCCACCCCCCCGATTCCCCATCCCTGACCCCTGGGGGGTTAAATGGTTTTCGGATGAAACATCCTTTCGTCAGGGTCTCCGCAAACGCCCGGAACGGGACGCGCACCAGTGAGGAAATACAGAACAGGAAGAGTGAAACGGACGTTTCCCCAAAAAAGGAATTATTGTTTTCCGACGGTGATCTCATCGTGGTCGTTGACCCCGATAACCTTCTCGCCTGCAGCACGGAGATCACGGATATAGCAGATGACCTCTTCCGTGAGCATTTCGCCCGGACAGACAAAAGGAATCCCCGGCGGATAGGGAATAATAGCCGAGGCACAGATTCTGCCGGCGCCTGCGACGAGAGGAATCCGTTCTTTGTCCTGGGGGACGGGGAAGAGGGAAAGTTTTGCTTCAAACACCGCACTGACCGGTTTTTTGTCGGGCTGAACCGCAGTTCGTCCGCGGCTGATCTCCCGCAGGGCGGCAAGCAGCCGTTCCATATCGGCTTTCGTGTTGCCGATACCGGTCATGCACATGAGAATGTTGCCGGTCGTAAGCTCGGCGAAGATGCCGCGGTCCATCAGCTGGTGTTCAAGCTCTGCCGCGTCCAGTCCTGCGGCACTCATGTCCAAATTGATCTTGGTGAGGTCAAGGCTGATGCTGCCTGCATCATCGAACGGATTACCAATAACAGAAAGTCCCTGAATCGTTTTTGCTTCGCGATAGAAGAAAAGCAGAGCCTCATACCAGTTGGTCATGATCTCATTGCCGTGCCGTTTGAGAATGTCGGCATTGATGTCAAGCGACGCCATCAAAAGATACGAAGGGCTGGTTGACTGAATCATCTGGAGTTTGTCTTCGAGTACATACGAATCAACACGGTCTGAGTTCAGGTTGAGCAGTGCGCTCTGCGTGAACGAGGCAAGGGTTTTGTGAATCGAGTTAACGGTAATGTCGGCTCCCTGCTCCTCGGCTGACCTCGGCATCCCGGCGCAGCCGGCATCCGAGAAGAACTTGAGATGTGCCCCGTGCGCCTGATCGACGATGAGAACTTTTCCGCGGGCATGGACGACCTCGGCGATTGCCCGGATGTCTGAACAGATGCCGTAGTAGTTCGGCGACGGAAGAATGACCGCTTCAGCGTCAGGATTTTCGGCAAGGCAGCGTTCGATCTCTTCGGGCGTGATGACCCCTGAAATCCCGTACTCGTGAATCATCTCGGGATACGCATAGACCGGCTCAATTCCGGCAAGCACAAGAGCGTTGAAGATCGCCTTATGGGAGTTTCGCGCCAGGATCAGTTTCTTTCCTTTGGGAACTGCTGCCATGATTGCCGCAATAACCCCGCCGCTCGTTCCGTTAATGAGGAGGTACGATCGTCTGGCGCCGTAGAGGTTTGCGTACTCTTCCTGAGCGGCTTTGAGGATTCCCTCGGTCTGGAACAGATTGTCGGCTCCGGGAATCTCGGTGATGTCGCAGTCCATGATGCGGTTCAGGAATGGTTCATAGCCGAACCTCCGGTAGATTGCCGAGCCTTTGTGGCCCGGCATGTGAAAGGATACGGTATGTTTGTCTGCATGGCGAATGAGAAAGTTCAGAATGGGAAGCGTGGTCACGGGCGTTACCTCTGGTTGGTACACACGTTGACGCGGGAACGAGATGAGGATTGCGGTGTTGGTGAAAAAATCCAAATGAAACTTGGATACGCGATTTTTTCCCGCATTCCACATCTATAAATCTCCTCAGCCCAAAGATAGTACCTGCAAATTGAGACGGGAGTTTTCTTCCGTCTCCGGTGAAAAACATGACAAACGATGACTCTTTCGTGTCCTCCGGACACCAGCCGGATCGTGTCTATATCTTTGACACTACACTCCGTGACGGCGAACAATCTCCCGGCGCAACCATGACCCTACAGGAGAAGGTGCGTCTCGCCCGTCAGCTTGAGCTACTCGGCGTAGATATCATCGAAGCAGGGTTCCCTGCCGCAAGTCCGGGCGACTTTGAAGCGGTGCGTGCGGTATCGGCAACCGTCCGCAACTGTCAGATCGCAGGACTCTGCCGCTGTGTTGCCGCAGATATTGACCGGGCGTGGGAAGCACTGGCGGACGCCGCACATCCGCGGATTCATGTGTTCCTCGCAACCAGTCCCATTCATATGGAGCACAAGCTCCGCAAAACCCCGGAACAGGTTCTGGAGATGGCGGTTGCCGGCGTCCGGCACGCAGCATCCCTGACGAAGAATGTTGAGTTCTCCGCTGAGGATGCGTCGCGAAGCGAGCCTGCATTTCTGGCAAAAGTGGTGGAAGCGGTGATCGATGCGGGCGCAACCACGGTAAATATTCCCGACACGGTCGGTTACAGCCAGCCTGCCGAGTACGGTGCCCTTATCCGGTACCTCAGGGAACATGTCAGCAATATTGCAAAAGCCGTAATCTCCGTGCACTGCCATGACGATCTCGGCCTTGCGGTCGCAAACAGCCTCGCCGCGGTTGAGGCGGGCGCCCGGCAGATAGAGTGTACCATTAACGGCATCGGCGAACGTGCCGGAAACACGGCAATGGACGAGGTGGTGATGAACCTCAACGTCCGCCGCGACCACTATCACTGTACCTGCGGGATTGTCACCGAACAGATTTTTCCGACCGCACGCACGCTGTCTCACATCATCGGTATGCCGATTCCGGCAAACAAAGCAATTGTCGGTGCAAACGCATTCGCCCACGAGTCCGGCATTCATCAGGACGGCGTCCTTAAATGCCGCGAGACCTATGAGATCATGGACGCGGCCACTATCGGTAAAACCGGTAACGACATGGTTCTCGGCAAACACTCAGGCCGCCATGCAATCAAGGCCAAGGTCGAAGAACTCGGTTACAAATTAACCGACGATCAGATCACCGTCGTCTCTGATGCGGTGAAAAAACTGGCCGACATCAAAAAAGAGATCTTCGCCGAGGACGTGGAGGCAATCATCCTTGAGGAGATCTTCCGGATGCCGGACAGGTTCAAACTCAAATATCTTCAGGTCCATGCCGGTAACGGCCCGATTCCGCCGAACGCCGTCGTTATTATGGACGTGAACGGCGAGGAAAACCGGCTGCACAACTTCGGGGTCGGCCCAATCGATGCGGTCTTCAACACGATTGGAACGATTGCCGGGTGCAAACCTGACCTCGAACAGTTTGCCGTCAACGCAATCACGGGCGGAACGGACGCCCAGGGTGAGGTGACCGTCAGACTCCGGAGAAACAGCTACTCGGCTATCGGCAGAGGATCCGATCCGGATATTCTCGTCGCCGCAGGCAAAGCCTACGTGAACGCACTCAATCGTCTTGCAAAGAAAGTGGAGGAAAACCATGCATAGAACCATCGCCGAAAAAATCCTGCAGGCACACACCGATCAGAAGATTACCGGCCCCGGCCAGATTGTCAGATGCAAACTCTCGCTGGTGCTCGCAAACGACATCACCGCTCCCTTAGCCATCAAATCGTTCCGCGAGATGGGGGCAGCGAAGGTCTTTGACAAGGATCGGGTGGTCTTTGTCTGTGACCATTTCACTCCGAACAAGGACATTGATTCCGCCGAGCAGGTTGCGGTCACCCGCCGGTTTGCCGAGGAGATGGGGCTGACCCACTATTACGAGGGAGGCAGATGCGGTATTGAACACGCCCTCCTCCCGGAAGAGGGTCTTGTCGGTCCCTGGGATCTCGTGATCGGTGCGGACAGCCACACCTGTACCTACGGGGGACTCGGGGCGTTTTCGACCGGTATGGGTTCGACCGATATTGCCGCCGGTATGGTTCTTGGGGAGAACTGGTTTAAGGTTCCGCCGAGTATCCGTGTGAATGTCCACGGCAAGATGGGTAAGTTTGTGCAGGGCAAGGATGTTATTCTGAAACTGATCGGCACAATCGGTGTTTCCGGTGCTCTCTATAAGGCTCTGGAGTTCGGCGGGTCGGGCGTTGAGAAGATGTCAATGGAAAGCCGCCTGACGATTGCCAATATGGCAATCGAGGCGGGCGGTAAGGCAGGTCTTTTCCCGGCGGACAAAAAGACGCTGAAGTTTACCCGCAAGACGGGACGGGAGGACGAGGAGATCAAGCCCGATAAGTTTGCGGTCTATGAGTCGGAGGTGGAGATGGAGCTGAAGGGTATGGCCCCGCAGGTTGCTCTCCCGCATCTGCCGGAGAATGTGAAAGGCGTGGACGAGGTAGGCGAGATGCGAATCGATCAGGCGGTTATCGGCAGCTGTACGAACGGAAGAATCGAGGATATGCGGGAAGCGGCAGAGATTCTGCGGGGCAGAAAGGTGGACCGGCATGTCCGCTGCATTATTATTCCGGCAACGCCCCGTGTCTGGCGGGACTGTGTCCGCGAAGGGCTGATGCAGGTGTTCATCGATGCAGGTGCGATTATTTCGCCGCCGACCTGTGGTCCGTGTCTTGGCGGTCACATGGGGATTCTGGCAAAAGGTGAACGGGCAATTTCCACGACGAACCGGAACTTCCGGGGACGGATGGGGTCTCTTGAGTCCGAGGTTATTCTGTCGAATCCCGCGGTTGCGGCGGCGTCTGCGGTGACGGGTCTGGTTACCGACCCAAGGAGTCTGTGAAAATGAAGTATAACGGCAAAGCCCATGTGGTCGGGGCAAATATTGATACGGATGCAATTATCCCTGCACGGTTTCTGGTGACGACCAATGAGGCCGAACTTGGCAAAAACTGTATGTCGGGTCTTGCGGAGAACTGGATCTCCCGCGTTGCCCAGGGTGATTTTCTGGTGGCAGGCGAGAACTTCGGCTGCGGGTCGTCCCGCGAACATGCTCCGGTTGCGATTAAAGGAGCGGGTATTCCGGTTGTGATCGCCCACAGTTTTGCACGAATTTTCTACCGCAATGCGTTCAATACCGGATTGATCCTGCTGGAGGTCGGCGACGATTACCAAAAGATCGCCGACGGGGAGGAGTTGACCATCGATACGAAGAAGGGGACGATCACGACCGCCGAAGGCATCGTGATCACCTGTCCTCCGGTTCCTGCGTTTATGCAGGAGATTTTAGATGCGGGCGGGCTGGTCGGGTATGTGAAGAAGCAGATCGGGGCTGAGTAAGATGGGGAGATATACGCTTGCGGTTCTTCCGGGCGATGGTATCGGTCCGGAGGTGGTTGCGGAGGCGGTGAAGGTTCTTGCGGCGGTCGGGAAAAAGTTCGGGCATACGTTTGATCTGCGGTATGCACCATTCGGGGGAGCGGCGATCGATTCGTCCGGGTCACCGTTTCCGCCGGAGACGGAGGATACGTGCATGAATGCAGATGCAGTTCTGTTCGGTGCGGTGGGGGGTCCGAAATGGGATACGCTTGATCCGGTCATCAGGCCGGAGAAGGGGCTGCTTGCCCTGCGGAAAGCGGCGGGAGCGTTTGCAAATCTCCGGCCTGCGAAGCTGTTTCCGGAGCTTGCGGATGCCTGTTATCTGCGGCCCGATATTGTGGCAAAGGGTATTGATATCATGGTCGTTCGGGAGTTGATCGGGGATGTGTACTTCGGGGAGCCGTCGGGGATTGAGGTCCGGGACGGCGAGCGGGTGGGTTTTTCCAATATGATTTACGGGGAGTACGAGATCCGCCGCGTTGCAAGGGTGGCGTTTGAGACGGCAATGAAGCGGAACAAAAAGCTCTGTTCGGTGGATAAGGCGAATGTTCTGGCGGTGTCCCGGCTCTGGCGCGAGGTGGTGACGGAGGTGTCACGGGAGTATCCGGAGGTTGAGCTGTCATATATGTATGTGGATAATGCGGCGATGCAGCTTGTCCGTAATCCTGCGGCGTTTGATGTGATTGTGACGGGGAATTTGTTCGGCGATATTTTGTCGGATGAGGCTGCGGCGATTACGGGGTCTATTGGGATGCTGCCGTCCGCGTCGGTGGGAGGGCCGGATATGCCCGGTCTCTACGAGCCGGTTCACGGTTCGGCCCCGGATATTGCGGGGCAGGATCTGGCAAATCCGGTGGCGACAATTCTGTCGGCTGCGATGCTTTTGCGGTATTCGCTGAGTCTTCCTGCGGAGGCGGACGCGGTGGAGGCGGCGGTTGCTGCGGTGCTGGCGGAGGGGTACCGGACGGGGGATATTTACCGGGACGGGATGCGGAAGGTCGGCTGTTCCGAGATGGGACAGCTGATTGCGGATCGGGTGTGAGTGCCACCCGTTCTTTTTTCGTATACTGTGATGAAAAAATATTTTTCTGTGGATGTGCTGCGGAATTTTTTTTCTGCCACACGGAAAAAATTTTGTGAGAAATAATTTCAGATGTCTGGCTGCGATGCAGAATCTTCGGAGGCTCCCTGTGTGAGGCGTTCGTAGATCTGTTTTGCCTCGCCGGTAAGGAAGCAGCAGAATTCGTCACTCATCAGGTTCCATGAGAACGGTGATGCACACGATCTGTTGTGATCCGAAATACGCGTGAGCTCTGTTCGTTCAAGTGCCACAAGCGCGCACAAGCGGACATGATAGCCCCAGCATCATATCTGCCCCCAACCAGAATGGGAATACTACGTATCTCATCAGGGTGTGAGAGTTTGGTATTTTTCTATTGGCAGAATTATTGATCATAAACTCGCATTTCACCCAAAAAATTCAAAAATATGATCAATACCTATATCATCACTGAGATCAATATACCCGATTATGGGGATCGGCATATTCCCCAAAAAATGCAACTGACGCAGGCATCTGCATGGGTTGTACTGTTGACTGCGTCCGATCTTTGAGTCGGAGAGGCGGATAACAGAAAGCCGGAACATTCTCCACACAGGTTCCGTTCCGACATATGCCAAGTAGGCAATAATCGAGATATCACATTTTGTGGCGAGAGAATTATCTTGACTCGGATATTGCCATGGAGTTGATTCTATGAACCTAAAGATATTTCTTATTTCAATGATGGTGGTGTTATTAACCACAGTAGTGATTGCCACACCAGTTTGTGCAAATGAAAATAATGTCACAGATGCTGAAATAGCTCTGGAGATTCCTGATTTACTCTCCGTACAAAGAACAATCATTACACAGGATCTACTGGATAAGATGGCACGTCAAATCTCTAATAATGATCAATTGGATCTTTTAGAGAAAGAACAACGCCTGAGTTATATCTCAATCATTCATGAAAAATACCCAAATCTAACTTCAGATGATACCGAAGGAATTGTGGAATTACTGTCAACTATCATCAGCGAATCAGAACCAGTTCCTACCGTTACTCCCTATTGGGGTGGTGTAAAACCGGATGAAGGTCCCCCATACTCTTATGGGATGCACAATGCAATGGCGAGGCATGCAGCTTCAACGATGGGAATCACCAATACTGCTTATCTTGATCTCATTGAAGCATGTGCTTCGGAGCCAGATACATGGTTTGGGCAGCTTGGCACAGTTGTTCACTATAACCCTACTGCTCAATTATACGCCGAGGCGCATGCAAATGAGGCGATCTCTCATCTGTCTGCTCAGTCCCATGTAGAAGGGTATAAAGATTTGTCATATGCATTACATTTTATGTCTGATCTCTCAAATACATTCCATGCCAATACTCTTGTACAGGATTATGGTGCCCATTACTTATATGAAGTATATGTAGCAAATAATTGGGAAAATGGTGAGAACTATCGTAATGCTATGACATCTGCCTCAGGATACTATGCAATAACTGATGTTAGCGAAGCAGGAAGCAATCTTGCATCATTAGCTGGTTCATATGCCAACGCAATTTATCTTACACTTATATCTGAACCCAATACTTGGACAAATGATCCTGATGTGATCGCCTACACGAAGGAATGTATCAAATTGGGTATTCGATATGATAAAGGATTAGTTGAGTATGTGATCGGATAATTTACAGGATAATTATGCAAGAAAAGAAGAGAACACCTTGGTTCATCGTGGGATTGATCCTCATTCTATTTTTATCCCTGCCCTTAGGATACATGGGTGCCAGCTGTATCGCTGGTTTTGTGAATGGGGAGAAAGCATACGAGGTAACGATCTCCGGTTTTGAAAATTCTTCCCTTGAACAGTCCCTTACCCTCTATCTGCCGTTGCCTCTGGTAAACGGTGAACCCCTCTATCCGGATGATCAATATCAGAACAAACAGTTTTCCGGCTGGGAATCATCCGTTGTCGAGACACCCTATGGAAAAATGCTGGCATTCCACACAACCTCCCTGCCGGTACAAAATCTCCATGCCGAGTTCCGGGAAACCGGTATCCTCACACACTCTCTCCCAAAACTGCATGGGGATTCCTCTCTAACGTACTTCCCGCAATCTGCGGATAATCTCAGTACGATTCTCCAGTACAACGCGATGAATAACTATCCACACTGGGGCGGGCCGTTTCCGACCTATGTGTATTTCCCTGATTCTTGTGCAGACATGAACGTGCCCTTCGTCGAAATACGGACTTCTGCGAAAGTAAAAAGAACGACCTGGCATTTTCCGAGGAGTTATGGTATGACATACTATCTTGAAAGTCATGTAAAAATCCCCGGAGAACATGCGTCAGGATTTGTTACCATACCCGGCTTTTCCCGGAACGTTCCCTGGGATGGATTTTAACGAACCTATCTTTATATTGGTAAAATTATTGATCATAAACTCGCATTTCACCCAAGAAATTCAAAAATACTATCAATACCTATATCACCAGTGAGATCAATCTGCTGGATTATAGGGATCAGCATATGCCAAGTAGGCAATAATGGCCTTCGGGAAATTGATATCCCATGAAGCAAACCACCAGACGTATCCTCAGTATCATACTGATACTTCTCATAGCTGTGTCTATTTTTTCGATCATTCTTTGGTCTTCGGCGGAAGATGATTCTTCCTGGACAGAATATACACTGATCATGTACCGATGCTGGATTTATGAGTGCAATGAGACGTATCTGAATGAGAAAAATATGACCGTTACATATCTGAATGAGACCTTCCTCGATCAGTACCCAAAGTACAAACTGGGTCTGGAAACAGCGTTCAATACATCAGTAAACCAAAAAAAGTGGCGGGAAAACCTGCGTTTTGTTACTGAGTTTTATGATTATGATCTGGTCTACCCAGAACTTCCCGCTCTATTCTCGAAAGAAGATCTGCTCTATAATCGACCGGTATATGAGTATTAGGGAAAGTACTTCGTCTTATTCTACATGCCAGAATATCACCGAACTGATGGAGCTGTTTGAAAAGAACGTGTGTATTGTGTTGTTGTTTTCATTTTTGTAAGGGAAAATGTAGTTCTCTCAGAAAAAAAAATATTTTTTGCAATGGACGGTAGAAATTTTTTTTGCCTGTCACTCGAAAAAAAAATTCACGAAAACAAAACGGATCTCCAAAAAATTTCTTCTGTGATCTGAAACGTTCTCAGTTGTATTCGCGAACCATTTTCTTACAGTGTTTCCTCCGCGAACCACTCATAGATTTTCTCTACCTCATTGGTAAACGAGCAGTAGAACTCCCGCCGCATCTGATGACGCTTTGCTCCAAAACTGATAAATAATCTCGCGGGAAACACTCAGCATATGCCTCTCAGCAATACCGCTCTCACGAAACTCGGCCTCATATTCGCCTATCTTCTCTGCTTTTCCCTCTTCCTCTGGTTTGCAGTCGCCCTGCTGTACCTGCCCTTCCTTCCGGCAACCAACCTGTTCGCGTATAACTATTTTTACATAAGCCCCCTTCCCGGCCTCATCCTTCCCGCACTCGGAGGAGTTCTGTACCTCCGGCATGGCAGACCGGAAAACCCGAAACCACTGTACCTTTTCATCGCAATTCTCCTGATCGCCGTTGCCGTATCCTTCCTCCCGGGCATCAATACACTACTGACCCTCTTTTTTCTTGGCACACTTTCTCCTGCAATCCTCTACCTCTCCCTACTTGTCCTCCCGAAAACCAGCTTCATCCGGACACTCAAAATATTCTCCGCCATCTTTGCAGGAATCGCCCTCGTATTCAGCATCTGTATTCCGGCATACTTCGACGCAGTAAAAACCGCCGCAGCCGCAGCCGGCGGCTATCCCCTCGCCGGAGAAACCTGGCTCTTCATCGGCATAATATTCTGCCTTCTCTTCCTCACCCCCGCCTATGGATTCACCTTCCTTCTCAGCTCCTTTAACGCTCTCAAATCAGTACCGGCATCACAAAATTCACCACAACCTGAACCATAAACCCAGCACAAAAAAACGATGCACAGGAATCAGAACCCCTGCATCCTTTCTTTCAGTGGGAACCATACTTCTCCGGATACCTTGGGATCACGCGGTCAGCAGAATCTTTTGTACCGCACCATCCGAATGCAGCGTGACAAACCCGGCATATTCTATCAGTTCCCGTTCAGGAATGGTTGCAAAGTGATAGTGTTATACACACGCACCTTAGCGGTACTCCCGCTCCGCCGCCTCCACAATACCGCCCGCCGTCTTCTCCCCGACACCTTTGACCTGCATCAGCTCCTCAGCGGACGCGGAAAACACCGCCCGCAGTGTCCCGAACGCCGCAAGAATCTCGCGTGCAGCCTTCGGCCCCACCTCCGGAACGGCGGTCAGAATATACTCCAGCTCCTCGCGGCCGCTGCGTGCGGACTTGTGGCGGTGGAAACTCCGCTCGCCTTTTGCCTCGCCCATCTCCCGGCGGGCAAACGCGTACAGCATACCCGCCGTCTCCTCGGCATCCCGGGTAAAGACAAGGGAGACATCAAAGTCCACCGCAATAGAGGCGAGGGTGTTGCGGATTGCATTCGGATGGATGTTCCGCAGTTCATAGAGATCGGCAATCGATCCTCCCTCGACGATCAGAACCGGGCGGGACGCCGACTCGGCGAGGGAAGCAATCTGCCCAAAGAGATCGCGGTCAACCAGCGTATCCACAAAATCCTGAACGGTTTTGCGTTCCACCAGCACACGGTCTCCGATCGCGTAGTCACCGACCGGCAGAGCCGCAAGAGTAATCTTTGCGCCGAGATTACTGAGATGCTCCGCAACCTTGGACGACATCTCGCGGTTGTCAATGACAACCGCAGGCCTGTCTGCGCCGTCCCCCGCGGCAAGAGTCGCCGCACGAATGGCAGCGTCCGCAAGCGTAAGCTGGCCGCCTTCGGCGGCGGGGCTGCCGGCGGGAGCCGGAGCTGTCGGAACATTTCCGCCCCGCATCGCTTTGACACCTTTTTGCATCTGCTTTTCGCGGGTATTACTCACCCAGCGGAAGGTTTCGTCGGTCGTTCCCTTGGTGATGAGAACGATAATCTTTCCCGCCGAGTTTCGGCCGGTACGTCCCTTTCGCTGAATACTCCGCACCTCAGAAGGCACGGCCTCATAGAACACCACCAGATCGGTGGACGGAATATCCAGTCCCTCTTCCCCGACCGAGGTTGCGACGAGGACGTGATACTCGCCCTCACGGAACTTGCGGATCGCTTCGATCTGTTCCTTCTGCGACAGGCCTTTCTCCGTGTCGCGGGATGCCTGACCGACAAACCGGATGGCGGGAACACCCGCTTCGGCAAGATGATCAACGAGCATGGAGACACCATCGCGGTAGGTAGCAAAAACGATGACGCGGGAATCGGGATCCTCAACCAGCTGATCCAGTACGATCCTGACAACTTCATCGGCTTTGGGATGCAGCTCCCGCGTCCAGCTGTCCGCAAGCGCAAGCAGACGTTTGAACCGTTCGTCCGCACAGAGCCGTTTACTTGCTTTGCTTCCGGCACCGGACGCTCCTTCGCTTTCGAGGCGGGAGAGGTAGGCTTTGAGTGCGGTCGTTCCCTGCGACTCGGCCATGGTAACCCCGTGTTTGAGTTTCATCAGCTCGGCGTGAACGGAAACAGCCGTATAGGCTGTGCGGTCACGCTGCTGCATTCTGCTCTGAATCTGCGCCATGATGCCGTTTAAGGCTTTCATGGAGAGTGCTTCCCGGCGGGGAACGCGGTACCCGAGATCAGCAAGCGTGGAGAGGCGATCCTCGATCATACTGTTTAAGACACTGAGTGCGAGCCAGAGATCTTCGGGAAGGTCAACCGTCCGGTACTCGATCTCCCGTTCATGGACGTACGGCCGTACGTCCGCGTCCGTCTCAACCCGGCTTTCGACGATATCGACTGCGAGATGGCCGCAGATTTCTGCGACCATCTCCGGGTCGGAACCAGGCGATGCAGTCATACCGAGGATGAGGGGCTGCGCCGCGGTTGCGGCGTAGCGTTCGGCGATAAAGACGTAGGCGTAGTTGCCCACCGTCCGGTGGCATTCATCGACGATCAGGAGCGAGACGTCACGGAGCGAGTAGCGTTCGGCGATGAGATCGTTTTTGATGACCTCCGGCGTTGAGATGCACAAGCGCGCTGCCTTCCACATCTCGATGCGTTTTGCCGGAGGATTGCTGCCGGTAAACATGGCGACGTCTCCCTCTTCGAGGAGAAGGTTCTGGGAGAAGTAGCGGAAGTGCTGTTCGACCAAAGGTTTGGTCGGGGCAAGCATGAGAATTTTTCCGAGAGCCAGCCGCTCTGCTGCGACGCGAAGCGCAACGGCGGTTTTTCCCATACCGGTAGGCAGGACGACGAGGGTGTTGCCGTCGAGGGCGTGCCTGGCGATGTTGGTCTGGTAGGCACGTTCTTCGATTGTGTCCGGCGGGATGAGAGGGTGGCTGACGTGGGGCATTAGTTCTGGGTAGTTTGTCTGTAAATTCTTATGAAGGTTTGCCAACAAACTGAAGTCGGGAAAAAGAACTGTTTGGTAACCGAACGAAAAGATACAAGAGTATGCGTATGTTTTTCTGAGAGTTCGTTGAAGAAACGTATACAGGGTATCTTCGAAAATAAACTCAGAGATAATTTTCGAAAACAGAGCAGGATACCACAAACATCCACGCATCTTTTTTGGAAAAATGCTAACGCATCTCTCCGGAGCCACGAAGAGCTATTCACCCTACACGAAAAAAAGAAAAATTATCCCAGCTGATCAAACGCCTTCTTGCCCTTGATCAGCTGATACACCACTGCGGGAATCTCCGCCAGCGGCATCCGCACCTGCTTCATTGAATCACGATCCCGCAGCGTTGCCGTTGCATCCTCCTTCGTATCATAATCGATCGTAATACACACAGGCGTTCCAATCTCATCCTGACGGCGGTAGCGGCGACCGATAGCTCCCGCATCATCATACTCCGTCTGAATACCTTCATCCTGCAACTCCGCCACAAGCTTGCGGGCAATCTCGTCCAGACCATCCCGGGCCATCAGCGGCAGAACCGCCACCTGAACTGGCGCAACGCAGGACTTAAACCGCATCACCGTACGGGTCTCGCCGTCCGCCTCATCCTCCGCATATGCATGCTCCAGAACCATGTAGCTCATCCGGTCAATACCGTAAGACGGCTCGATCACGTGCGGCATCACATCCTCGCCAAACACATCAACCATCTCATCCTTCACCGTGTACATCTCCGGCGGGACCACAATCTCCTCGCCGTCAACGGTGAGGTGCAGACCATCCGCCTGCGGCTCTGCGATCGTCGTCTTCATCAGCTCGCTGATAGCCTTTGCCTTCCCGCGATAGACCGGGCCCATCTTGCCGAAGTTCGGCACAACCGCCTTGTGGTGCACCTTCTTCGCCTCCGGATACTGGACAAAAACCGTCATCTTCTCGCCCGACACCCGGGAGTGAGCTTTCAGATCATAATTCGTCCGATCCGCAATACCCACAATCTCCACCCAGCCGAACCGGTCGGAGAACGCCTCGGCGTCCCAGCAGTCGGTCGCATAATGCGCCCGCTCGTCGGGCATGTGCTGGCGGAACCGGATTTTGTCCGGATTAAACCCGACCGTACAGAGAATATCATGCGTCATTGCAACGTAATATGCAACATACTCATTTGCAATGATACCCTCATCAACCGCCTCCCGCATCGTTTTAACGACCGCGGGAGCATCGGCCTCCTGCTGGGCAATGCCGCAGAGCGGCATTGCATAATCCGCATACCGGGCGAAGAACGGATGATCCTTCTCCTCCGGATGCACAAAGATCTCCGCCTCGGCCTGCGTAAACTCCCGCAGACGAATCATACCCTGACGGGGCGAGATCTCATTCCGGTAGGACTTGCCGATCTGAACAGCCCCGAACGGCAGATGATCCCGATAGAACCGCAGAAGACGCGGGAAATCCACAAACATACCCTGTGCCGTCTCCGGACGCAGATACCCCTTGCGCTGTCCTCCGGGACCGATACTCGTCGTAAACATCAGATTGAAATCAAAGACATCAACCGAACCGAGAACTTTCCCGCAGGCCGGACACTCCTTATCCTTCAGAACCTCATGCAGCTCCTCCTTCGACATGGTTCCTGCATGCGGAATCCCGAACGCCTCGGCAACATGATCGGCACGGAGGAACTCCTGGCAGTGCGGGCACTGGAACATCTTATCGGAGAAACCGCCGACATGGCCGCTCGCCACATAGATCGGCTCAATACCCACCGTCGGGCACTCGATCTCATAGTAGCCTTCCTGCACGACGTAAAAATTCCGCCAGACATTCTCAATTCTGCGCTTCATCATTGCGCCAAGCGGGCCGTAGTCAATGAATCCGGCAACGGAACCGTAAATTTCAGACGAGGGCCAGACAAACCCGCGTCTCCGTGCAAGTTCGGTGACTCTTTCGTAGGTATCTTCCATTTCTGCCATGGTATTCAGGTGCTGTATGTATGGGTCGGACAGGCATATAGTTCTCTCGTTCAACAGCGACACTCCAAAAAACCCGGGACACCGCAAACGTTGCCTGCACACTCTGAGATTCTGTCAACCAAAATCAACATACTTTTTTTGCAAAAAAAACTTCTGCTCACAAGGAACGAAAACACCTCAGACACAAAAGAATGCCCGCAGATGCAGGACAATCGCCGGAGAAAAAAATTGAAAAAAATTTCATGCAGGGATCGTTGCCGCAATCAGAGACGCATGATCCCCTTTCGCAAGCTCCGCGACCCGTACCGGATCAAGTCCCAACGCCCGTGTCATCCGTTCGCCGTACTCGGCATCCGCCCAGACACAGTGAACCGCATGGCGGTACTTAATGTTCTCCGTACACGGCTCAATATTTCGCGCCGTGTTCTCGATCAGAAGCTGCTTCTTATCCTCGGCAAGAATCCGCCAGAGATTTCCTCCCGCACGGAAACAGTCATCAGTGGGATCCTGTGCCGGATCAAACGCGTACGCTGCGCCGGAAATATCCAGTGCAGGCTCCATCACCTCAGGCTGCGCCGTCCACGCACCCGCACTGTTCGGCGTATATGCCGGAGTCCCACCGTAGTTTCCGTCAACCCGCATCTTTCCGTCGCGATGATAATCATGAACCGCAACCTTCGCACGGTTCACTGGAATCTGATTATAGTTCACCCCGAGCCGGTACCGCTGGGCGTCACCGTACGAAAACAGCCTGCCCTGCAACAGAATATCCGGACTGAAACCGATACCCGGCACCACATGTGCCGGAGCAAACGCCGCCTGTTCAACCTCCGCAAAATAGTTCTCCGGATTGCGGTTGAGTTCAAGAACACCCACTTCAATCAGCGGATACTCCGCATGCCGCCAGACCTTCGTAATATCGAACGGATTCTCATAATGATTCTTCGCCTGATCCTCGGTCATGATCTGTACATATAATGTCCAGCGGGGATACTCCCCGCGTTCGATCGCCTCAAACAGATCGCGGCCGTGACTCTCGCGATCCTTTGCAATGAGAGCTTCCGCCTCCGCATCCGTCAGATTCTTGATTCCCTGCTGCGTCTTGAAATGGAACTTGCACCAGACCCGCTTGTTCTCCGCATTGTATAAACTGAAGGTGTGACTGCCAAACAGATGCATATGGCGATAGCTTGCCGGAATACCGCGGTCAGACATCACCACGGTGGTCTGATGGAAACACTCCGGCAGCAGCGTCCAGAAATCCCAGTTGTTCTGAGCTGACCGCAGATTTGTACGCGGATCGCGTTTCACCGCACGGTTCAGATCCGGGAAGTTGTGGGCGTCGCGGATGAAAAACACCGGCGTATTATTGCCGACCATATCCCAGTTACCGTCCTCGGTGTAGAACTTGCAGGCCGCTCCGCGAATATCCCGTTCCGCATCGGCTGCCCCCCGTTCTCCGGCAACGGTGGAAAACCGCACAAAGACCTCGGTCTTTGCGCCGGGCCGGAAAACCTTTGCTTTCGTGTACTGCGTGATATCGTGCGTAACCGTAAACGTACCGTAAGCCCCCGACCCTTTCGCATGCATTCTGCGTTCGGGAATAACCTCACGATCAAAATGGGCGAGTTTTTCCAGCAGCCACACATCCTGCAGCAGAACCGGCCCGCGCTCCCCCGCCGTGATCGAATGCTCGTTTTCGGCTACCGGAGCACCGACTTCGTTGGTGAGTTTCTTGTGTTCGGATGAATTCATCGTATGGGGAATTGGGGCGTATAGGTTCTTATAGATTGGGGTAAAGGTAAAAAAAGAAGAGTCAGGCATCACTCTTGTGCAGAGGAAGCTCTAAACCGGCAGGAGTCGTCAGTGTGGCGGAGCCGTCCGCAGAAAGCGTCACCACATACGTTCCCAGCAGCTGGGCATCAATCGTATAGACGTTTTCATTTTTGGAAACAGTTCCGTCCATTGCGTAGTGATTGGAGGTGGAATGGAAACCCTTCCGCTCTTTGAGATCATAGGCAACAATACCACGACCGTCCGACGAAATGGTGATGGTATAGTTTGTGGAAATCTCGGTTGTTGTGCCGGAATCGGTCTTGGTTGTCTGTTCACTTGCGGTCCAGACACCAAGGGCAGGATCTCCGGCAAGCGGGGAGGGGGTTGGAGTCGGGGTAGGAACTGCCGGAGTGTCCGTTCCAATACAACCGGCAGCAAACGCCGCGGCTGCAAGAATCAGAATGCAGGCAGTCAGGGAAACATATCTCATAAACAAACGTATAGATCAGAACACCAATAAACGTTTGCACCGCAAGAACCATGCCACCCGCCCGGAGGAAATCATCACACGGGAGTCGGGGACAGGGCAGATGAACTCTTGTGCAGAAGAAGCTTTGACCCGCATGGAGTCTCCAGAACAGCAGGACCGTCCGCAGAAAGCGTCATCACATACGTTCCCTCTGAAGAGCCGCCGATCGTATAGACGTTGTCCTGTTTGGAAACGGTAACATCCCCCCAGAAAGAATGAGAGACATCTCCCTCATACTGACCAACGGAGGAACGGCCCCGCTTCATAGAATGATAGGTAAGAGTACCGCTGCCGTCCGCAGAAACCCGGACTGTGTAGTTCTCGGAAATCTCCAAAATATCACCAGTACGGGAATCGATCTGGGTGATCTGTTTGTTTCCGATCCATTCTCCCAGAACCGGATCTCCGACAAGAGATTCGGTAACCGGAGAGTCCACGCCTACACAGCCCGCCGACAGTATCCCCACCGCAAGAACCAGAACAAGAACAGTCACCACCCCATACTTCATACGGAGTTTTAGGACGAACGTGCAGATAAACATTTGTCCGGTCCCGGACATTCCAAACCCTTAATCCCTCACGCACCAAACCACATAGACAACAGGAGGGAAGTATGGCAACCGAACTGGAAATCATTGATCGTTCCAAAGAATGGGCGGCGTTTCTGAAAAAGAAATACAAAACCGAACTCAACAAACTCGCCCGTGAATACCCGTACACCAAATCCCTCACCATTGGCTACGACGTCCTCGAAGGCTACGGCAAAACCGGAACAATCCTCGCCGACGAACTGCTGGAACGTCCCGGCAAAACCCTCGAAGACATCCGTGACGCCATCCGCACCGCTCATCTCATCAGCCGCAAAGACCGCGAAGGAAACGACACCTCCGAAGACGTCATTTCAGGCATCAACATCCGGTTTATTCGTCTCCCGAGAAAAACCCAGATCCGGGACATCCGTGCCGAACACATCAACAAATTCATCAGCGTTGACGGCATCATCCGCCGTGTAACCGAAGTCCGGCCCCGGCTCGTCATCGGCGCATTCCGCTGCGCTGCAGGCCACTTCACCTACAAAGCCCAGGACTACGGCACTTACTCCGAACCCGACGTCTGCGGAAACGCCGAGTGTACCCAGAAAAAACTGGAGCTCGTCCAGAACAAATCCACCTTCATCGACTCCCAGAAACTCCGCATTCAGGAAACCCCCGAAGGACTCCGCGGCGGTGAACAGCCGCAGAACATCGACATTGACGTGGTCGACGACCTCTGCGGCATCGTCTCCCCCGGCGACCGCGTCATCATCAACGGCATTCTCAGGAGCGTTCAGAGAATCACCGGCGGCCAGAAAAGTACCGTCTTTGATCTCTTTGTGGAATGCAACTCCATCGAGATCTCCATCAAAGAGTTTGAAGAGGTCAACATCAGCGAAGAAGACGAAGAAACCATCAAAGAGATGGCAACCGACCCCGCCGTATACGGAAAAATCGCCCGCTCCATTGCCCCGACCATCTACGGAAACGACGAAGTCAAAGAAGCAATCGCACTGCAGATGTTTGGCGGCATCGCCAAGGAAATGCCGGACGGCAGCAGTCTTCGGGGCGACATCCACGTCCTCCTCGTCGGTGACCCGGGTATTGCAAAATCCCAGCTCCTGCGTTACGTCATCAAACTCGCCCCCCGCGGCATCTACACCTCCGGCAAATCTGCATCCTCCGCCGGTCTCACCGCCGCCGCCGTCAAAGACGACCTCGGCGACGGACGGTGGACTCTTGAAGCCGGAGCACTCGTACTTGCCGACAAAGGAATCGCCGCCGTCGATGAGATGGACAAGATGCAAAGAGACGACCGCTCCTCGCTCCACGAAGCAATGGAACAGCAGTCCATCTCGGTTGCCAAAGCCGGCATCAACGCAACGCTCCGGACACGCTGTTCTCTACTTGGTGCCGCCAACCCGAAACTCGGACGGTTCGACGAGTTCACCAACATCTCCGAACAGGTCAATATGCCGCCGTCGCTTCTCTCCCGGTTTGACCTCATCTTCATCATGAAAGACAAACCCGATGCCGTTCGCGACCTCAACATCGCCAACCACATCTTAAAGTCCCACATGGCCGGAGAAAAGATCATGCATCACAAAAAGCATCCGATCCCGGGAGCCGACGACGAGTACTTCAAACGTGAACTCGCCCCGGTAATGCCTGAGATCGATGCCGTGCTGCTCCGCAAATATCTCGCTTACGCAAAACGGAACTGTTTTCCGATGCTCACCAACGAAGCAAAAGAGATTCTTGTCCAGTATTATCAGAGTCTTCGCGGTGTTGCGATCGACTCCGATAAACCCGTACCGGTCACCGCCCGTCAGCTAGAAGCACTTGTCCGCCTCGCCGAAGCCAGTGCCCGGGTCCGGCTTGCGGATGAGATTGACGTCGAGGATGCAAAACGGGTGGTCAAGATCGTGGACACCTGCCTCCGGCAGGTGGCATACGATCCCGCAACCGGCCAGATCGACATCGACAAGGTCGCGACCGGCATCAGCAAATCCAGCCGCGACATGACCCGCGTCCTGCGCGAAACCATCAAAGTCCTCTCCGAAGGGGGAGGAGCCGCCAAACTGGACAAAGTGATCGACACCATGGTCAGCCAGCACCATTACGGCAAAGACGAGGTCGAAAAACTTCTGGACAAAATGAAACGTGCGGGCGACATTATTACGCCCCGAAACGATACCGTAAAACTACTTTAAGGAAATCATCATGGCAACCGACAGAGAAAACGCAGTGTTTGAAGCAGCGATTAAACTTGGCGCACTCTACCACCAGTTTGTGGGAACGCCCATCAGCAGATCAACCGCCGACAAAGTCGAGGCAGCAATTGAAAGTGCAGTCTCGCTTCAGCCGTATGTGACCCGCATCGAAGTACATCTCGACCGGTCTCTCATGAACGAAAACCCGTTCGGATACTCCGAACTGACCGGAGCAATGTATCATGCGGTGATTGAAACAACCTTCGGCGACGCAACCTGCCGTGCCCAGCTGAAGTTTGAGAACGGCTACCCCATGATGAAGATCCTTGAGTAACATGCAGGAATCATTTCCCGTCCTCGACGATCATTTCCACATCAACCGCCGAACGGGTGTCGGTCCAGTCGTGGTCAGGGAGTTCATGCGGTCGGGCGGGACGCACATCGTTCTCGTATCGCTTCCCTCCTGGTCGCACGAGATCGCTCCTACCCGGCCTGCGGATTTCCGGCCCGTGTTTGACGAACTGCTCGAAACAGCAGCAGCAGTCCGTGCCGAAGGATGTATCTGTTATCCCGTTTGCGGCGTCCATCCGGCGGAGATCGGAAAACTCTGCACCCGCATGAGCCTCGGCGAAGCCGAGGCTCTCATGTGCGGGGCACTGGATGTTGCCGCAGAGTACGTTGCCGAAGGACATGCAATCGGCCTCAAGTCAGGCCGTCCCCACTATCCGGTAGAGCCGGAGGTATGGGACGCTTCCAACCGTGTGCTCTCCCATGCTCTCACCCTTGCAGGTGAACTGGACTGTGCATTGCAGATTCATGCCGAAAGCGGCACCTGTGCAGATGTTGTCGATCTCGCAAAAGCTGCCGGCATGAATCCGGCCCGTGTCGTCAAACACTTTGCCACCTGCGAAACACCGCTTCACCCATCCGTTACGGTCCGCGAACCGTTCCTTGCTGACTGGTTCGCAGAGAAGCGGGAGTTCACCATGGAAAGCGACTACATGGACGATCTCTCCCGACCGGGAGCAGTGAACGGACCGCGGTCCGTCCCCCGGAGAATGCAACGAATGCTTCAGGAAGGAACCGTGACTCCCGAAGACATGTGGCGGGTACACTCTGCCGTACCGGAAAAGATCTACGGCGTATCATTTTGTGTCTGAGAAGACCTCCGCAACGTATAGTGCGGCGTCACACACTGCACCGTAAACTCCTCGGAATCGGGGAACAACCCTCTCAACTCTTTTGGCAGTTCCTGAATAAACTTATACTCACTGATACCTATCGGCTTTTCAAGATTGCGGAGAGCATATTCCGCAACCACCTGCGACTCATCGCGGCACAGAATCAATCCGATCGATGGGTTGTCGCCTTCTCCCCGCAACAGATCATCCACAGCAGAAAGATAAAAGTTCATCTTTCCTGCATACTCCGGGCAGAACTTCCCGGTCTTCAGTTCGATCACCACATAGCAGCGAAGCTTCAGATGATAGAACAAAAGATCCAGATAGAAATCCTCGCCACCTACCTCAAGATGATACTGTCTCCCGACAAAGGCAAACCCGGAACCAAGCTCCAGCAGCATTCGCGTCACATTTTGTACCAGCTGGTTTTCCAGATCCCGTTCAAGGGCATCCTCTTTCAGATCCAGAAAATCAAAAATATATGGATCCTTCATCACCGCAAGCACCTGCTCGCTGTGCGGTGAAGGAAGCTGATGACGGAAATTCTGGATCTTTTTGGATGCAACCTGCCGGGCATACAATCCTGTGGCTGCATGGTGTTCAAGGACTGCAACCGACCATCCGTTTTCAATTGCCATTTCGCCATACCACATGCGTTCAGCAGGACTTTTCACCTTCTCAAGAAGCACGATGTTATGCGACCAGGATAATTTTGCAGACACTGTCTGCACAAATCGGGATTCGGGCATCAACTGCGCAAATTTTTTCATGTATCGAAGGTTTCTTACAGAAAACCCTTTCATTTCTGGATATTCTTTCAAGAGATCTTTGGATAAATTTTCAATGAAACGGCTGCCGCGGGTATCCTGTGCAAGGAGAATACTGCCAATCTTCCAGTACAAAAGAATCAGCTCACTATTCACGCTTAACGCTGCTTTACACCGGGATGACTGAATTTCCTCCTTTACGCTCACAAGGATATTCAGGTACTGCGAGGTGTTGGAGATCATAGCAATATGCTCTGGTTGGGACGGGCAAGGATTTATGTGTTTGGGCAGAACTTATCTCAAAAGACAACCCACTCTTTTCTGATGAACACCCGTCTGCTCCTTATCCCGGCACTCATACTTCTTCTCATCACCGCAGGCTGCATCGCTGCCCCGCACACCGAAGAAAATCCTCTTCAGCCGCTGGACTACGCACAGGAAGAAAACTGGGCTTACCTGCCGGATCCTGCCGATGAAAAACCCGCGGACGTCTTCTACCTCTACCCGACGCTGTTCAGAACCCTCTACATCGATGCAATGAACACCAGTGACCCCGCATTCCGGCATGGGGCCATCGATGATGTTCTGATGAAGAAAGGACTCTTTGCAGAAACGGCAAACATCTATGCCCCCTTCTACCGGCAGACCGGCCTGTACTCCATGCTGGGAAACGGTACGTGGACAAAAGATCAGTACATCGCTGAGAAACGTGCCTATGAAGATGTAAAAGCCGCGTTCCGGTATTATCTGGAAAACTACAACAACGGAAAACCATTCATCCTTGCCGGTCACTCGCAGGGATCCTACCGGATCAAACAGCTGATGATCGATCTCTTCGTCGACCCGGACCTGCAGGACAAACTCATCGCTGCCTATCCTATCGGCTACACTATCTCGGAGTATGAACTTGCCCAGTATCCGCAGCTGAAAGCAGCTGCTGGCAAAACCGATACCGGCGTGATCGTCACCTACAACACACAGGGAAAAACCACCTCCGGCAAAAACACAATTGCCCTGCCCGGGGCAATCGGGATAAACCCACTGAACTGGAAGACCGACACAACCTATGCGAACGCTTCTGAAAATGCAGGAGCCGTGTTCTTCTATAATAATGGCAGCATCTCCTCAGAAATCCCGAACTTTACCGGAGCCTATCTTGCGGAGGTGGACGGATCAGTTGTCCTTATCGCCGACTCACCCGACCCTGCATCCTACTCGCTGCCGGAACTGTTCGCCGACGGCGTATACCATGTCTATGACTACTACTTCTTCTACGAAAACCTCAAAGATAACGTCGCAGATCGGACTGCCGCATACTTCGCCCAGCATGCAACTGCCTGACCTCCCTATTTTTCAATCCGCATCAAACCGAATCTGTTATATGACAACACGTGACACTCTTATGGTATGATACTTGGATTACCTGACATCACCGTGCTGACTGTGGGCGGCACGATTGTCATCGTCTTCATTCTTCTCATCCTCTGGGGACTTACCTTCCCCAAGGTGGTGGAGGAGTAATCAATGGGGCTAAGTGAAGGAAGTACCCTGGTCACTCTTGCACTTATTGTTGTGTACTTCATAGTGCTGCTTGGTATCGGTGTGTGGGCATCGAAAAAGATCAAAAACTCCGAGGATTACATGCTTGCCGGCAGAAGTCTCGGGTTCTGGCTGTTCACGCTTCTGATCGTCTGTTCCATCTGCAGTGGTATGACGCTTGTGGGAACCAGCGGGTTCGGTTACGCTTCCGGCTGGCCGGGAATCTGGGAACAGATCTTTGTACCGCTCGCTGCTGCGTTCTGTATTATTTTCTTCGGATCCAAACTCAATAAAATTGGCCGGGAAAAAGGATGCATGACGCTTGAGGACTACTTTGCCCTCAGATACGAGAACAACAAAGAGCTTCGCGCTCTCTCGGCTCTGGCGAGCATTGCCGTCAGTCTGGTCTATCTTGTCGGCCAGTACACGGCAATCAGTATTGTTCTCATCTGGGTGTTCGGTCTGGAACACTGGCAGGCGCTTCTGATCTCAGGAATCATCATCACGGCATACACCGTGATTGGCGGGTTGTATGCGGTGTCGTGGACCGGACTTGTGCAGGGACTGATTCTCATCTTCGGTGTTCTGCTGGTCTCACCGTTCATTCTCAGTTATGCGGGAGGCATTGAGCACATCAATACTGTCCTCGCATCGATTGATCCAAACCTTGTCATGCCCGCGTTCCCGAATGCGTATGCGGCGTATGCCTACTGTACGCCTGAGTTCCTAGTTTCGTTCGGAATCCTCCTGATGGTGGGTCTTGCCTGTGCGCCGCACATCATGTCCAATGTCTTTGCGGCGAAGAAGATCTCCTACTTCAAGTGGGCCCCTCTCGTTGCATTCGGTATTTATGTTGTCATCATGTTCCTCGTCAAGCTGTGTGGTATGGGTGTCCGTGTCATGGCCGAGGACGGAAAACTTGACGCAATCGCGGCAACCAATGCTCCGGACTTCGCGCTGATGTACGGGATTCAGGCGGCAGCTCCAAGTATTTTTATTACTGGCCTGTTTGCGGTGATTGTTCTGTCCGCAGTCATGTCCACCACCGACCGGCTGATGCTTACGGTGGGCACAGAGTTTTCCTGGAACATCTTCAAAGTTATGCTTCGTCCGAATGCAAGCGAGCGGCAGGTTGTCCGCATCAGTCAGATTTGTGTGCTGATTGCAGCGGTTGTTTCGCTGATTCTTGCGATTAATCCGCCGGAGATGCTGGCTTTCCTGATCTGGCTTGGTATCGGGCTGATGCTCTGTTCGTTTGCCGTTCCGCTGATTGCTGGTCTGTACTGGCGGCGGGCGACCGCAGCGGGCGCGATTGCGAGTATGGCGGTCGGATTAGTTTCGTCGATCGGGTTTGGCTACTATTATCAGTTCATTGAGAAACTGCCGATGCACTTCTCTATCTACGCACTGGCGCTTGCTATCCTTGCTATGGTAGTGGTGAGTCTTCTGACGCAGAAGAATTCGGATGCGGCACTGGATGAAACATATACCGGTGCGTATCTGCATCCGAAAGAACTCAGGAAATAATCTGCAAAACTATCTTTTTTTGGGAGCGAACATGCGTTGTTCTGTTCCCGTGCCTGTCTGAGGGGAAGAGAAACTGCAACCCCATAGAACATATATGCAAAGACCGAACAAATAGATAAGGAATTTTCATGACGCGGGTTGTAATCTCTGTGGGAGGATCGGTTCTTGTACCAACACTTGATACTCATCGGCTGATGGAGTGGGCAGATGCCCTGAAAACTCTGGTCAAAGCCGGACATCAGGTGTTCGCCGTGGTCGGCGGGGGAGGGGAGGCCCGCCGGTATATCAATGTGTGTCGTGATATCGGACTGGATGAGGCGTCGTCCGATGAGTTCGGCATTCTGATTACCCGTATCAATGCCCGGCTGCTGATCGCGGCCCTTGGCGAGTACGCGTATCCGCGGGTGGCCGAGTCGTATCTGGATGCAAAGGAGTTTGCCCTGACCGGAAAGATCGTGGTGATGGGCGGCGTCACTCCCGGCCAGACCACCGATGCGGTTGCCGCGTGCCTGGCGGAGGAGATCGGTGCTTCGATGATGATCAATATGACCGCGATTGACGGTATCTACTCGGCCGATCCGAAGAAGGATCCGGCAGCGGTCAAATATGATACGCTCAGTCCGCAGGGTCTGATCGATTTGATTATGAAGGAAAAACTCTGTGCCGGCAGTAATATGGTCATTGATCTGGTGGCCGCAAAGATCACCGAACGTTCCGGGATTCCTCTGGTTGTCATCGATGGTCGCGACCCGTCGCTGATCTGCCGGGCACTGCTTGAGGGTGCGTTTGGGGGAACGGTTGTCGGCGACAAAGTTGTCACGTTCCCACTCTGAAACTTTTTTTTCACTATGCGTTCCGCAGGGTACCGGGCCAAAGCGAGGCAGCGTCGTTCATCAGGACCCGTTTCGATCCTCCCAACAAACAGAGAGCTGCAACCCTTGCTGCGGGGATCACACGAAAAAAGAAGGAGAGAAGATCACTCCGGATCTTCCGCAATCCATGCCTGGTACTCCTCATCGCTTGGTTTCCAGGACGGCTTCTTCAGCTTCCGCAGAATGATCGGCGGCAGAAGAATAATCACCAGCACGGAAACCAGCATACCGATCACATACAGAATCGTCTGCGTCATACCGTAACTCACCCCATTCGTCTCCGGCAGCAGTCCCACCCCAAACGCAAAGAACAGCGTAATCAGGGCAACACCGCCCACGAGCCACATACCGACCTTTCCTCCCGGCAGTTTGTACGGCCGTTTCACATCCGGCTTGGTCTTCCGCAGCTTAATGAACGCCGCGAACATGAACATGTACATCACCGCATTGATCAGCGATGTAATCGCCGTCAGAATCCAGTATCCCTCATTGATGGACGGAATCGCAATCATTGCAATCGCAAACGCCGACGAGATGATACCCTGCACGACCAGAACACCAAGCGGCATACCGTACTTGTTGGTCTTCCGGAAGATTGGCGGAAGATCTCCGGTCATTGCCGCGGGCAGCAGACCTTTTGCCGGACCGACAACCCACGTGGACAACTGGGCAATAATACCGATCGCAAGCATAATCGCAACCGGAATAACCAGCCACTCCACATGCATGTGGGTAAACATCGACAGGAACGTCTGAACGATACCTGCATTCAGACTGATCTCCTCAGCCGGAATCACCACACCAACCGCAAGAGTTCCGAGGATCGACATGATACAGATAATTGCCGCAGCAATGAACATCGCAATCGGATAATCCCTGCGTGGATTCTCCGTCTCACGGGCATGATACCCTGCCATTTCCATACCGGCAAACACAAGGATCATACTCGCTGCAAAGGTCACGGTACTCATATTCATCGACGGCAGAAGATTCTCAACGGTCGGGTCCCCGAGAGCGTTCGGGTTCCCAAGGGCAAGCCAGACGATCATCAGCACCACAATGATACCGATCGGAATCAGCGACCCGAGGAAGGTACCCACCGTGGACAGCAGCGTCGAGTTCTTCGTCGAGCTGTAGAAGTTAAAGAGCGTTACCCCCCAGTAACAGGCAAGCATCGCAATTGCCATGTAGATGTGGTTGTTGCCAAGAGCCGGTGCAAGAACCGCGTAGGCAAGGGTTGCCGCAAAGAACGAAACAACCGTCGGGAACCAGACCAGATTGTTCACCCAGGAACACCAGATGGTAATAAAACTCCCGTCCCCGGGAAAAGCTTCCTTCACCCACGCGTAAATACCTCCAGCCTTCGGCCAGGTAGAGGCAAGTTCGGCAGCAACAAGAGCGGTCGGAATCAGGAAACACACGGTAAACAGAACGTACCAGAAGATCATTCCCCACCCTTCCATGGCCATCGTCGGGAAATTCCGCAGACTTAACACTGCGGCGACGTTGATCATCGCAAGAGAGATGATTCCGAGCTTCTTGTTGGAGCTCAATTTTTTCGCCGGGGCACTTCCTGAGGAAGTGCCCGCGGCAGCTGGCGAATCAGTCATGAAATCTTACTCCTTCAGACAGTACACATAGTAGGTTCCGTCAATTGCCTCAACACCATGCGTGTCGTGGGCAAATCCGGGGAACCTCCGGTCAAACTCCTGCAGGGTCTTCAGGTACATCAGAATCGGGCCGTCAGCCTTTCCTGCGTTCTCGCCCGGCATGAGCATGGGGATTCCCGGAGGGTAAGGAACAACACCCGTTGCAACAATGCGGTCTGCCATTTTGTCGACCGGCACATGTTCAACCTGACCTTTGACGATATAGCAGTATGCATCTGACGGTTTCATAACCGGAGTCGGCATCACCGCACAGGCCTCGTTGGCAAGCTGGGTCTGGCGGGTGGCCTTGATGTACTGGTGCATCTCCCGGGCAAGCGTCTGTAAGGTCATGCCGCCGTAGCGATCCGGATATGCTTTGACGAGCTCCGGCAAAACCTCTTCCAGAGGTGTATTTTTGTCAAACAGTGTCTTGAAATCGAAGAGTGCGGACATGAGCGTACCCCACTTTCCTTTCGTGACGCCCATCGAGAAGAGGAACAGAATATTGTAGTCACCGGACTTCTCATTGATGATTCCTTTCGTGTCAAGGTAGGCGAGCACGACCGCTGCCGGAATACCGAACTCAGCATGGGTTCCGTCATCGTTCATACCCGGCGTAAGGACCGTGACTTTGATCGGATCCAGCATTGCCCAGTTCTCGGACATGTCCGGGAACCCGTGCCACACCTCGTCCGGCCGGAGCATCCAGCATCCCGGATTGTGGGCAAGGATCTCCGGGTCGGCGTCGGCAAACGGAACTTTCTTTCCGTCCGGCATGGTAACCATATCGGGCTGCCAGGCATGGAACCACCAGTCGCCGGGTTTGCAGATGTCCAGCTCCCCACAGGCACGTGCCATCATCTGGCGGAAGTGGATTGCTTCGTTGATGGATTCCTGCATGAGAGCGCTGCCGCCCATATCCATCATCTTGGAGGAGACATCAAGGGATGCAATGATGCCGTACTGCGGGGAGGTGGATGCATGCATCATGAACGCTTCGTTGAAAAGAGCGTGGTCAAGCGGGTGTTTGCCGTTCTTGATGTGGATCATCGATGCCTGGGAAAGAGCGGCGAGCAGTTTGTGGGTGGACTGGGTGGTGATCACCGTCGGGCGGTCGCCTGCCGGACGGGTATCCTCGTGCATGCCGAACCGTCCGGCATACATGGGGTTGAACTTTGCATAGCCGTACCAGGCTTCGTCGTAGTGGATGGTATTCACGGTCTGTCCCAGCAGTTCTTCGGAATGAACTGCGTCGTAACAGACGCCGTCGTAGGTTGAGTTGGTGACGACAGCAGCTGCCGGGGTCTGGTTCTTTGCTTTGGATGCCAGAGGATGGTCGGCGAGTTTCTTTGCGAGCGTCTCCGGTTCCATTTCATGCTGCGGGATGGGGCCGAGAATGCCGTACCGGTTCCTGGTCGGCACCATATAGACAGGAATGCCGTGGTCAAGGGTGAACGCCTGTTCAAGGGATTTGTGGCAGTTCCGGTCCACAAAGACGATCTCGTCCGGAGCGACAAGCGCGCCCTGTACTACACGATTGGAGGTGGAGGTTCCGTTGGTGACGAAGAAGGTCATGTCTGCGCCGAATACTTTTGCGGCATACTGTTCCGCATCACCGATGGGGCCTGAGTGGTCAAGCAGACTGCCGAGTTCGCCGACCGAGATGGAAAGGTCGGAACGGAAGGTCTGTTCACCGTAAAATTCGTAGAAGAGTTTGCCGATCGGGGATTTGAGGAATGCGGTTCCTGCGGTGTGACCTGGGGTGTGCCAGGAGTACTCGAAGTCTTCGGAGAAGTCCATGAGTGCGCCAAACATCGGCGGAAGAATTGCTTTGCGGTATTTCCGGGCGGCGGATTTGATTCTTCCTGCAATGAATTCGGGAGTGTCGCCGAGAATCCATGCGTATTCGTCGATGGTGGAGAATACGTCTACCGGGATTCGGGAGAGGTCACCGGGTTCGGTAAGGAGGAAAATGCTGACGTATTTGTTCTGTTCACGAATGAGTTTGATCAGTTCTCTGGCGCTTTTTGCATGCCAGTCGATGAGGACGCAGTCGGCCATTGCACCGTTTGCGATGAAGCCGTCTTTGAGGCCTTCAAATGTATCGACGCTGATTACGTTCATGTCATCGTCTTTCAGATGATTGATGAGTGCCTGCATGTTGTGGGAGAAGGCACTGCCGGATTTTGTGTCGGCCCCGATTATCAGGACGGACAGGGTATCTGTTGGTTCCATAAATATTCACCTGTGGGTTGATACAACGTGTGTTGTATGCTGAACTATTGCCCCCCGCATAATAAAACCATATCAATGATGACAAATTTTTGTAGATTTTTGGCAACATCAGGTACATTTAATACAAAATTTTTCGTTTGATAATGTCAGTATGCATATCTATATATGAGATGCGGGCGGGAGGGGCTGTCGCTATGCGGGGATTTATGTAGAAGGATAGTTCGGGCGATAATTCCGGAGGCATGCCGGATCTGTGTTGTGACAGGGACGCGCACCTGTTGGAGTATTTTGCAGAAAGGGTTGATTATTTACTTTCTGCCGCCGCATGTGTATAGCATATATGGCAGGTGTGCCGGTTCCGTTTTCTCTTGCGGATATTCCCCATAGTCCGGGCTGTTATCTGTACAAGGACCGTACGGGGACGATCATTTATGTGGGGAAGGCGAAGGATCTGCGGAAGCGTGTTTCGTCGTATTTTCAGAAGCGGGATCATGATCCGAAAACGCAGAAGCTGGTGCAGACGATTGCGGATGTGGAGTATATTGCTACGGGGACGGATGAGGAGGCGTATCTTCTGGAGAATAGTCTCATTAAGCGCCATCAGCCGAAGTACAATATTGATCTGCGGGATGCGAAAAGTTATGCGTATATTGAGCTGACGAAGGAGGTTTTTCCCCGGATTACGATTGCCCGGAAGGCGAAGGGTGCGGGGCAGTTTTTCGGGCCGTTTGTGTCGGGGAAGGAGCGGGATTATGTGCTGTCTGTTGTAAAAAAGACGTTCAAGCTCCGGTCGTGTAAGAGTATGCCGAGGAATAATCGTCCGTGTTTGCGGTTTCATATCGGGAATTGTACTGGGCCGTGTGCGGGGAAGGTGAGTGCGGAGGCGTATGCGGTGCAGTGTTCGCAGGCGGAGGCGGTGCTGAAGGGGAGGACTGCGGAGCTGGTGGCTACGCTTACGGAGGAGATGAACCGGTATTCGGCAGCGATGGAGTTTGAGGCGGCGATGCGGTGCCGGGATGTGATTGGGGCGGTGACGCATCTTGCGGGGCGGCAGTGTGTGTCGCGGCAGAAGGATTATGATGAGGATGTGATTCATTTCCTGACGGCTGCGGGGATGGTGTATCTAATGGTGTTTCATGTGTATTCGGGGACGCTGGGCGGGCGGGAGGAGTTTATTTTTGAGGAGTCGGCGGGTTTTTTCGAGGAGTTTCTGGCGCAGTATTATTCGGAACATGCGGCTCCCCGTGAGGTGATTGTGCCGGAGGCAGTGGATGAGAGTCTTGCGGGGTATCTGGGGTCGGTTGCGGGGCGAAAGGTGATTGCTACGGTGCCGAAGCAGGGGGAGAAGGCGAAGCTGCTGGAGCTTGCCCGGAAGAATATTGAGCTGGTGCATTTTGGGGATGAGATACGGGTGGAGGAGCTGCGCAAAGCGCTGCGTTTAGCGGAGGCGCCGCGGGTGGTGGAGTGTTTTGATATTTCGCATCTGTCGGGGACGGATACGGTGGCGTCGATGGTGCAGTTTCGGGACGGGAGGCCGGATAAGAGGAATTACCGGAGGTTCCAGATTAAGACGGTTGAGGGGATTGATGATTTTGCGTCGATGGCGGAGGTGGTGCGGCGGCGGTATTCGCGGTTGATTGCGGAGGAGAAGGAGATGCCGGATCTGATTCTGATTGATGGGGGGAAGGGGCAGTTGTCGGCGGCGAAGCGGGTTTTGGATGAGTTGGAGGTGGATGTGCCGGTGATTTCTCTGGCAGAGCGTGAGGAGGAGGTGTTTGTGTCGGGGGTTCCGTTTCCGCTGCCGTTTGGGAAGAAGACGCGGGCGAATATGTATCTGCAGGAGATCCGGGATGAGGCGCACAGGTTTGCGATTACGTATAACCGGCTGCTGCGGAAGAAGCGGGTGGTGGGGAAGTAATTTTTTGGGGGGTTTTGGGGGTTGTTGGTGTTTTTTGGGGGAGGTGGAGGTCACTGGTCAGTGGTCACTCTCGGATTATTCTGAGATAGAGGGGGTGGAGGGAAACTTTTCTTTTGTGGACAGTCCGTTTCTTTATATACTATTAGTTAAATATAAATACAACAAGAGAGTACTGCGGAGCACTGGTGTGGTGTTGTGAGAGTGTGCGGGATTTTTTTGTGGGGATTTGTTTTTTGTGGGGAAGGGGAATGAACTATGACCAGTGAACTGGACTTTTGTGGATTTTGGAGGTATTTATGAGAATTATTGGATAAAGCAGAATAAATTACCGTAGGTTATCCCATCACTCTATGAGATGGGATGAGAAAGAATGTCAATCAGAAAACTGCAAAAAATTCACCAGTTGATCAAGAATCCCGAAACTCACCTCAATTCAAAAGATCAACGGTTCATCCACATTCAACGCAGGCTTCGCTCCCACATGTTCTACTCTTCTTCGGCCTTCACTACCCATGTTATAATATCGGACACTATCTGTTATCACATCTATAACACCTAAAATCTCTGCTTTCATCTGCAGTAACTGTACAGAATCAACCACACACTCAAACACCGAATTCTGAACACGGGTCCCATAATTCTTACACACACGAGCAACCTGCCGCAGTCTTCTTCTTCCTTCCGGACTTTCGGTATTTACATCATAGGTAACCACAACAAACATACATCACCTCATTATAAATGGAGGATATCCATCAATATCTCCCCGCAGATATCGGGCAAGCAACATCGCCTGAGCATAGGGAAGCAAACCCAACGCAATCTTTTCCTCAAGATATCCATGCATGACCTCATCAGATTTTCTCTTTTGCCATTCCTGCAAAATCTTTCTGCGCCCATCATCCGTCAGAAAAACTGCACCATTTTCCTGGAGCACAAAATCCTTCACGGTTACCATACGATTGTTAATCAGACTCAGAACAAACCTATCTCCCAGATACGGACGGAACTCCTCCATCAAATCCAGCGCAAGACCAGGTCTTCCTGGCCGTACCCGATGCAGAAATCCTACCTGTGGATCCAATCCCACTGACTCCAGAGCAGATGCACAATCCGCAGCAATCAGCATATATACAAACGAAAGCAGAGCATTCACTCTATTTAACGGAGGACGGCGACTTCGGCATTCAAACGAAAAATCTCCCTCGCGTGAAAGAATCAGATCATCAAACACGGAAAAATAATAACGGGAAAGCATACCTTCCATACCCCGAAGTTCATTCAATGTCATCTGACTTCCTCTCAGCTGTTCGATTCCATCAGTAATTCTCACCAGATTTTTCTGAAAATCAGCTGAAACCATCTCTTCGTGATCCCGGGAAAACCGCAACAACACACTTCGGCAGTTTGCAAGTTTACCCAAGATTATCCACTTGGCAATTTTGGCAGCGCTCTCTTCATCATCAGAAAGAACATACTGTTTTTTTCGAAGCAGAACATTACCGGAAACGCCACCCCCGACACGGGCAAGAAATTTCCCGTACGGAGACACAAATGACATTCCCACATCCCGCTCACAACAGAGCGACATCAACCTGGGACTCGCACCCATAAACCCGAAACAGACAATTCCTTCCAGATTATGAATAGGAACACGAGCCAAGATGGTATTTTCAACAGTAATTACAACATTTTCCCCGTCTTGGGACAAATAAGACCGGGGATTGGTAACATAGAGAACATTGCGAAGTTTTCTCATGATCGAAGAACCGTATTCAGATAAGATTCAACAGACTTCCTTCGGACAGACATATCCGGCATACAGAGATGAACAAGAGAACAGCTGACACAGTACGACCCGGGCGTTGCGGGAGGTGTGGCCCCGGATTGGAGAAGGGCATACATCTCATCAAGAAGGCAGACAACCCGTTCCCGAAGTTCCTCATCGAACACAACCTCAACACGTCTCCGGTTCTTTCCATAGTACAGGTATCCAGCCAAAATTTCTGTCTGCAGCATCTCTTCCAAACACATTGCCTGACAACAAAGCTGAACCTCATCAGCATGAAACATATTTTTCTTCCCAGATTTGTATTCCACCGGGACTGGCTGCCAGGAACCCGTTCGATTTACCAGAGAGATTCCGTTTGGATTTCGGTGATACTCCACCACATCCGCAACCCCATACACTTTCAGACGATGAGAGACCACAGGAACCGCACGCGTGATCAACGTGTTACCACGCAGCTCAACATAGGCCGGATCATCCGCATTTTTATGCAGAAGTTTACCGGAAAACGTTAATGTATTCTCCTCCCACAGCTGTTCAATATGAATCAATGCCCAGCGCCGTCGGCAAAAAGCAAAGTGGAGAATTCCACTCAGGGAAAGATACTCATCAGATTCCATCTCAGAGCATTTCGAACAGCTCAACGCCTTCAGGAAGATCAGCTCTGCTGATAGATACGGTATAATCCTCAAAGGAACGTGGCGGTTTTTCCTCTTTTCTGGTAACCTTCACCCGTTCAAACAGCTGATGAGACGGGGCACATCCCAGGATCGAGTTGTGTTTAAAGACAATCAGTTTTCGTGTCGCCATTTTGCCGCGTGCTGCCGAATGGTCATGCTCAAAGAGATTGATCAGGGCTTCCCAAAGAAGATTGAGATCCTCATCATCAAAACCCGTGACCCGCTGTGCAAGGTTTGCAGAGACGTATCCTTCGGCACGGTAAAGAGCGTACGGCACAATGTGTTTTCTTCCCATTTCATGCTCTTTCTTGGCTGCATCTTCCACACTGGTTACGGCAACACGCGTGATGGTTACCTCCTGCGTAACGATAGGATCAATACTGCGGGCAAAGTTCATCTGAACCGGACCGCGGACCTGACCACAGTTGACTTTCGTTGTCATAACCGCACCAAATGCCCGGATGTCATAGAAATTTTCACACATGAACCCGGTAACTTTTTTGGCATCTTCCACATCCTTGGGAAGTTTCTTCTCTTCGGGTTTCAGATTATATTTCTTGTAGGCAAGGTCATGCTGATTGTTGAGAACAGCACCGTCACTCACATAAATCTGATAGCCGGGGACTCCGCCTTTGGCAAGTGCCACGTAGTCACGGATTTTTCGTTTGAGGCAGACATCCGTTACCAGACCATAACTGGTTTCCGGATCAATCCTCGGCATGTTTCCGGCATCCGGATCGCCGTTGGGATTTCCATTTTCTACATCAAATAACAGTACAAACTCATATCTGTTTTCAATTGCCATAGTACAATCAGGCCTCCAATTTTTCTTTGTCTTCTTTTTTCAGGTAGTTGTATTCACGCTGATGATAGTAACCGAGGACGAACATCCCCTGGTCTTCAAGCGAAAGGTATGCAGGAAATTCGGTAATACGCCCCAATAAGTTCTGAATCTGGCGATCATACCATTCGCCAGACCGATCATCTTTTACAACATGATGCTTTACAATATGATGCTGGGCAAGATTCAGCAGGGTGGGAAACACCAGTTTCGGGTTTACCGAAGCTGATGCAAAATACCGTGCCCGAATATTGGAACTGCCGTTTGCTGATTTCTGCAATAGTTCCAGAACTGCAAATAAGTTGCCTAAGAGGTAGGCGGGGTTTGTAGATGATAGATCAAGACTCATAGATAATTCCTCATGATAGTAATTTCTCCGGAGAACAGCTTTCAGATAGCCTGCCCGGACAGCATCAATACCATACTCTTTTCCGGCTTCAGCACGGATTCGTACCAGAACTGCAGTATAGACGGACAGTGGATACTTGTTTCCGGTAACGATAGATTTGAAAAGGGCATTTTCATATGATGCCGGGACATTTTCCCACCATGTTTTCGATTCGGGTGCAAGTTTTCTCAAAATCTGAGAGATGCTGACAATGCTCTGTGGTTTGTCGGGATGGCCAATCCACATGTTATTTTGATGGTCTGCCATCCGGGTGATGAAGTTTCCAAACGTATCTTCATACCAGAAACGAATGGAAGCCCGTGCTGCATTCGGAGACAATCCGAGAATGTAGGTCTGGGTAGCCGGGTCAGCTATGTCAGAGATAGATTTTCCCTCACGAACGCGGATCAGAAGTCGGGCAATTTTTGTCTCCATTTCGATATCTTCAGCGGATTCCGTTTTATCCGGAGCATTGTTCAGGAAAAATGCCATGCTGTTTTGGACAAAACCTTTTTTGTTTGCCCAGAAGACAACGGTTGTCTCCCCTAATCGAAGTTTGTTGGTTTTGCCGGCAAGCAGGTAGTTTAACGCAGTTGTGTACTCAAACATGGCAGATTCGGAAACAGGAGCATTGTAGCTCTGTTTTTTTCCGTAGGATTCTACAGAGTCCATGTTGAAGCTTACGACTGCACAGCCAGTAGTGTTGGCATTGACAACACCGGAAAGAAGTTTATGTATGCGTGCGATGGGAACATTTTCTTCCCCGGTTATGAGGCACTGACCACGTGAAATTTCATCATCCGTCACCTCTGGTTCGGCACAGAGAGCGACTGCTGCCTCACGTTCATGGATGTAGCACGGATCATTTTCCAACCGGAATACAATATTGCCTCCAAGATATACCGGATGATCTGCAGGAATGTCAACGGATTCCCCATCCATTCGTTTTTGCAGAAAGGAGAGAACTGCCAGTAACCCTTCATCAGGAGTGGTACCAATCCGCTTACGATGATATGCATACGAAGTGGCGAGGTAGTCAGGGAAAGGGACGAGTGTTTTTTCCTTCTTGTTGAACTCACTACCAAGAAGGTACTTTGCATTGTCACAAAGGAAGTAGGCTTTTTTTCCGCTTCGGCCTTTTTGTTCCGGAACGGTGAGTACTTCTTTTTGTTTTCCTTCTGTCAGGGTAATGAGACTCAGCAGGTCACCTTTTGTGTTGAGGAGAATGGCATAGGAACAGGGAACTTGTGAGTAACCGGGTCGGGCAATTTTTGATTCAGGATCGTTTACAAGCATCTGGTAGTAGTCGCAGAGTGCCTGAAGTATCATTTATTTACCTCCTGATGCAGTATGGGAGGGATTTTTATGATGCCCTGATGCATCTGTGCCCGGAAAAATCTTGGGGACATGTTATTACTGAAGTCTATGTCGTAGAGCATCCAGCCAAGATCGCGATCTTCTTTGATAGGGGGAGGGGGAGTCTGGTCTTCAAGGAGTTCAAAATTTACGGGAAATTCGCGGCAGCCAAAATACGGACGGTGGAAACATTGTCCTTTTCTGGCACGTCGGAGAAAGATGTTGTAGTGTTTTTCTTGTGTGTCGTCCGGTGTTGCGTTCTTTGTCAGTTCAAAATGTGCTGAGATGACATATTCGACATCTTTCAGCATGAGGGTTGCACGCTGCTGTCGTACTTTGTTTGGATCCTGGTAAAAAGGAACTCCGGTTCCGGTTTCCGAGACAGTTTTTATCAGGCTGTTCACATTTGCCTTTGAGATCACCGAGGAGACTTCGTTTCTTCGGATATTGGAAAAGGCAATAGGTTTTGTCACCTGAATTTCATCGATGACCCACCGTATGGCAGGTTTCCAATGAATTGCTTCAAGAATGCCGCGTGCAGCTGATGGGGTGATGGTGTCATAGCTTACCCGTTCCACTTTCATTTCTGGACGGGTGAAGCAGGCATAATCGCCCCAGACTTTAAGCTTGATTCCATACATTGGAATATCCTTGCCTCCGATAGGATTCAGTGATCCCTCAGAGGTTACTGGTATGTTGTTTTCAGAGGCAATAAAATTTACTACCTCTCATTACTTATGTCTAAGGGAGGACATAATCAAAGTCAGAGGGGACTCCATCCCAGTTCAGTCCTATAGCTTGGTCATAATACTTCAGATCGGTGAGCACAGCAAAACTCCCTCCTGCAAGCCGTACAGCACCACAAGTGTGAAGATAGTCCAGATCTTTCAGGGTAACACTGATTGTGTAAGGCGTGAGTTCCCGCAGTATCTGACCTGTTTCTCCTTTATCAAGGCGGGTAATGCGTTTTTGGACATAGGGTGAACAGGGGATTATCACAGAGTATCCTGCATCTGCAATCAGATGGAATTCATCCGAGATGTAACGGAATGGAAAGGGGAAGTGGGGTGTTTGTGCAGCATTTTTACATAAATTGAGTATCTGCAGTTTGTCAAGACGATTTTGTTTGATGTCGAACAATAGGCTGAAGTACTTCCGGATAGCTTCAGGCGTGAGGTAGTTTTCTGAAATACTCCGTGTGATGTCTGCAGTGGTTTTGATGTAATCAGGTCCGGCATATGTGGATTCCGGAATGAAAACATACAGATCACCATACGGAAGGTTTCCTTCGCGATTGCATCGTCCGGCTGCCTGCGTAATCGAGTCCACACCGGCAAGGGAGCGATAAACGACCGGGAAGTCAATATCTACACCTGCTTCGATCAGTTGGGTGGATACGACCCGGCAGGGAAGGTTAACGTCAGGTTTCAGCCTACGGCGTATTTCATCCAGGACTTTTTTTCGATGAGCTGGGCACATGTTGGTACTGAGATGAAAGCAGTCACCGGTTTTCGTTATTTTTTTGTACAGATCAGCGGCATGCTGTTTGGTATTTACTATGCAGAGTACCTGTTTGCGGTTTTTGAGTTGTTCGGCAATCTGATCTAAGGTCTGTTCTTTGAGAAAGTGACAGCGAACACGCTGCATTTTGTCAGCGAGTTCCGGATAGTTGGTGATGATGGGGGTTACCGGAATATTGGGGAGGATATTACTTTTCCGGAAGTCAGGTTGTGTTGCAGTACAGAGCACGACACTGCAATGATAATTTTTTACCAGTTCGGCAAGAGCGTACATACAGGGTTTCAGGTATGCGGGAGGGAGTGCCTGTACTTCGTCTAAGATGATCACACTGTTTGCAATGTTGTGTACTTTGCGAGAGGGGGAGGGACGCGAGGAGAAGAGTGATTCAAAAAACTGTACATTGGTGGTCAAAATAAGGGGAGCGTTCCAGGTTTCGGCTGCCATTGCCAGTTTGAGGTTTTTCGGATCAGAATCGTCAAGGGTATTTGTGCGGAGGGAACTTGGAAGGGTGAAGTTGGAGTGGTGTTCGAGTACATTATCCCGGCCAAAGATTTTTTTATAGATCCCTGCATTTTGTTCAATGATAGAGGTAAATGGAATGGTATAGATGATTCGGTCACACTGATGCTGGTTTGCATGTTTCAGGGCGAAGGCGAGGGATGAGATGGTTTTTCCGCCTCCGGTTGGTACGGTAAGGGTAAAGATACCGGGTTTTTGTATGGCGGCTTTTGTACACTGATGACGTATTGCAGTCCGAAGCTGATTGATCTCCCCAGTTTTATTTGTGTATTCGCGATTGATATAGTCATCAAGCAGTTGTTCCATTTCAGTTAATGGGAGATATTCTGTACCTGGAAGTTGTTCACCAAATGCTGTTGCAGCGTCAGTTCTATCGGCATCGATCAGGCATGAATGCAGGAAACGGGTGTACAAGAAGAGGGATAGACCAATTTCTTCATAGGTGTCTGCACGTATTTTTTCCCGGGTAATGCAGTCTGCGAGCGAGGGAAATGTTTGTGGGAGTTCAGTTTTCCAAGCGTTATAAAGTTTGGGATCAGCGTTTTTTATACGGGTTTCCAGATCGTTTTTGCGGTCATTATTGGTGTTGATCCAGTTGGGAATCCCAGATCCGTGATGCCCGGCAATGATGTAGGAGAGGAGGTAATAGGTAATTTTTTCCGGACATGGGAGGGATTTGGCAATTTCTGCGGCGACTTGGGCTCCGGCAGTTGCATGATCGGTACGTATGGTGTTGTCTTCAAGCCTCTGTTGGAATCTGTCGGAGTATTTTCCAATGTCATGCAGCAGGCCGAGTGTATAGCCGATTTCCCGTGAGGTAAAGGTCTGGGCATATGTTGCTGCATATTCCGCAGTTTGCGTAAGATGATCCAGAAGAGTTTGGTATTGGATTGTTTCTCCATCTTCTTTTTTTCGTGCATAATATTGCGTGGCCATGGTTGTTTCACTGATGGTATTTTATGGTAATTTGATCGTTTCTTCTATGTAGGTTTTTTGCAGGATGTTTTTTATGTATGGTCGGATAAATGATAAAGAAATGTCGTGCCATTTGTCGGCATGTGGATTGAAAATCATTTCTTATGGGGAGGATATTCGATCCTAATCTGCGAAGGTGAAGTACCCAGAATTGTTCCCGGGTGGTTCGCATTTGGCAGATTTGTTATCCTTTTCTGAAACTTAGGTATGTGGAGTGTTCTTTTCCATTTTTGTATGTGTTCTATCATCTTCGAAAAAGGGCGAATACAGCTAAATAGCTGAGGTTCTATATATATTTTAGAGTCGTACCTCACGGAGGTACGTGGATTGAAATCAAAGAATCACAAGACCAACGAAAGCAGCGAGCGCGTCGTACCTCACGGAGGTACGTGGATTGAAATTTTGACCTGGTGGATCAGTTTGCATCTGGCTTCTGTCGTACCTCACGGAGGTACGTGGATTGAAATTACTTTTCCACTTTTCCCAATCTCAGGATACTTCGTCGTACCTCACGGAGGTACGTGGATTGAAATCTCAACAAATCACGAACCTGCATCCACACAGGCAGTCGTACCTCACGGAGGTACGTGGATTGAAATAAAAACAATAGGATTCAACTCCAAAGGCAAGGCGTCGTACCTCACGGAGGTACGTGGATTGAAATCAAAGACACCTGTTCAAATGCTTCACGAACAAGTCGTACCTCACGGAGGTACGTGGATTGAAATGGATACAGATTAAGCCCTGGAGCAGTCAAGGAGATGTCGTACCTCACGGAGGTACGTGGATTGAAATTGCCATGATCAGTCCACCGGTAGTGATCCGGCGTCGTACCTCACGGAGGTACGTGGATTGAAATAGTCCGGATGTCAAAGGACGTTCCTGTCTGCGGGGGTCGTACCTCACGGAGGTACGTGGATTGAAATATCCGGACCGTGGATCGGAGGCCGCGAGTGCAGTCGTACCTCACGGAGGTACGTGGATTGAAATTGCTTTTGAGATGTACTGGCTCGGTGCATCCATCGTCGTACCTCACGGAGGTACGTGGATTGAAATAAACTGTATCTTGATTCTGTGGTCAACACTGCCGTCGTACCTCACGGAGGTACGTGGATTGAAATTGATGAGACTTATAACGCAAAAGCGGATAGGAAGTCGTACCTCACGGAGGTACGTGGATTGAAATAGCTGAAACGTCTTTCCGAAAAACTTGCAGAGTTGTCGTACCTCACGGAGGTACGTGGATTGAAATAACCACCCTGTTTCCTTCCAGATAATCTCTGCGTCGTACCTCACGGAGGTACGTGGATTGAAATGGCGTTGGATGGCGGGCACAACACGAGATCATGTCGTACCTCACGGAGGTACGTGGATTGAAATCTTCATACGTCGTCAATTGTCATAAAACCTACGGTCGTACCTCACGGAGGTACGTGGATTGAAATGACGGATCTCTGAAATGGAACCGTTGGGATAAGGTCGTACCTCACGGAGGTACGTGGATTGAAATGAGCACATCGCAATCGTTACGTGGCCCGCCTGCGAGTCGTACCTCACGGAGGTACGTGGATTGAAATGGTACATATCACTGGGATATTGAATATTTTGCAGTCGTACCTCACGGAGGTACGTGGATTGAAATGATTTCTGCGGGGGAAATGCGGATGAGTGGGGCGTCGTACCTCACGGAGGTACGTGGATTGAAATCAAATGTCTGTCTGACAACATCGTCTTTGGGAGTCGTACCTCACGGAGGTACGTGGATTGAAATCCATCCTCGGAGCCGCGGCGTTTTCCTGCGGTGGTCGTACCTCACGGAGGTACGTGGATTGAAATTCGTTGTAAGCCGAGTACTGCAGTGTGGCCAGCGGTCGTACCTCACGGAGGTACGTGGATTGAAATATCAGACGATCGGAGGGCAAGGAATGATCCCACAAGTCGTACCTCACGGAGGTACGTGGATTGAAATTGTCCCGACAGCAGCGGCATACCATCCGCCCGGTCGTCGTACCTCACGGAGGTACGTGGATTGAAATAGAACATGCTCCGTTACAACCCCTGCCCTAACGTCGTACCTCACGGAGGTACGTGGATTGAAATTGATTCGGAGAGGGCCGTCAGGTGATCGAGTGTGTCGTACCTCACGGAGGTACGTGGATTGAAATTAATCTTCGGAAATGCTGCACTCCACAAACTTATCCAGTCGTACCTCACGGAGGTACGTGGATTGAAATTAATCCCTCAATAAGCCCCCCGTAGGATGTCCGTCGTACCTCACGGAGGTACGTGGATTGAAATGTCAGAGGATCCAGGGTCGCATTCTCAAGCGCAGTCGTACCTCACGGAGGTACGTGGATTGAAATTCATAAATCCAGTGTTCCCCCAGCGGAGGATTGAGTCGTACCTCACGGAGGTACGTGGATTGAAATATAGTTGTTTTCTTTTGTGGTTACAATCCTAAGTCGTACCTCACGGAGGTACGTGGATTGAAATATATACAAACTGTAACTGTTCCTAATGATACAAGTCGTACCTCACGGAGGTACGTGGATTGAAATTTGTTTTCAAGTTGCTTGGGTATGATATGGGGGAGTCGTACCTCACGGAGGTACGTGGATTGAAATGTTGAATTACGTATTTAGCAGCTTCATAACCATCGTCGTACCTCACGGAGGTACGTGGATTGAAATACATATTTGTGTTATATATTTAACTGCTTTACGTCGTACCTCACGGAGGTACGTGGATTGAAATTTTTCAAAGCAGTACAACAGGCACTCATTGCCGTCGTACCTCACGGAGGTACGTGGATTGAAATCGGCAGCGGGAGCGGTACGGAGAGCGATCCGTACGTCGTACCTCACGGAGGTACGTGGATTGAAATTCCGCCAGACGCAGAACCGACCACTAAACGAGGATGTCGTACCTCACGGAGGTACGTGGATTGAAATAGGCATCCGGGAATATAGGAGAGCAGATAGTTGGTCGTACCTCACGGAGGTACGTGGATTGAAATCTCGCAATGTGCGTAATCCGAATAGTAAGCATGTCGTACCTCACGGAGGTACGTGGATTGAAATGTTTGCTGTGCGATGCAGGATCGTCACAATCAGAGTCGTACCTCACGGAGGTACGTGGATTGAAATATGTCCCCCGAAAATGCCATTGCACTGAATCGCGTCGTACCTCACGGAGGTACGTGGATTGAAATATCTTTTGTCCGGTAGTTTTTGACCCGCACCATGTCGTACCTCACGGAGGTACGTGGATTGAAATTATCTTATCTATTATTGGAGTTTTTAAAATGGGTCGTACCTCACGGAGGTACGTGGATTGAAATATACTTGAGTAGATAAGCAACTCTGCACCGCGTCGTACCTCACGGAGGTACGTGGATTGAAATCACAATCAATCAAAAGTGGCATCATGCAGTAGGTCGTACCTCACGGAGGTACGTGGATTGAAATTCATGAGATGTTTATATAGTCATATCACCGAAAGTCGTACCTCACGGAGGTACGTGGATTGAAATCGAAAGCCGTATTAGTAGCAGCAGAAGAAATACGTCGTACCTCACGGAGGTACGTGGATTGAAATATCGCACCAGCCGCAGCAATCAGCATCAACGCGGTCGTACCTCACGGAGGTACGTGGATTGAAATTTATGCAGGATGCCAGCATTACGATGGATTTCATGTCGTACCTCACGGAGGTACGTGGATTGAAATTTGTCCTGCCAGTAGACGCCAGTCGCGAGCACTTCGTCGTACCTCACGGAGGTACGTGGATTGAAATCGAGTAACGCCGACTGATCCTGCATCTCTGGGTCGTACCTCACGGAGGTACGTGGATTGAAATTCCCAATCCGGCGAAATGCCGTCTGAAATCGTCGTCGTACCTCACGGAGGTACGTGGATTGAAATACTCGCTTCCTTTGGGATACATATACGGAGGAACTGGTCGTACCTCACGGAGGTACGTGGATTGAAATCGAAGAAGACTACACCGAAATCTACTCAATGGTAGTCGTACCTCACGGAGGTACGTGGATTGAAATTACGTTTTCCGCGTGCCGAAGCCACCCGAAAAAGTCGTACCTCACGGAGGTACGTGGATTGAAATACGTCGACCGCCACTACCTGCAAAACCCCGACCGGTCGTACCTCACGGAGGTACGTGGATTGAAATCAGTTGCCGCGGCGGGTGCTAAACTGGTAGATAGTCGTACCTCACGGAGGTACGTGGATTGAAATTACGCTTGGAAATAAGGCTGTTAACGACGACGTCGTACCTCACGGAGGTACGTGGATTGAAATCCCCAGACCACCCGTCAGAGGAGCTGTCAGAATGTCGTACCTCACGGAGGTACGTGGATTGAAATACTTGGACGCGCGAAGGCGGTCTTGCAGGTGGGTCGTACCTCACGGAGGTACGTGGATTGAAATTCATTATCGGCGGTATTGCGGCGGTCGGTGTTCGTCGTACCTCACGGAGGTACGTGGATTGAAATCGCTCCCCGCGTTTCCGGCACACCGTGACCGCGTCGTACCTCACGGAGGTACGTGGATTGAAATATTTTTCCTCGTTGGATGTTGTGGGTTTTGGGTCGTACCTCACGGAGGTACGTGGATTGAAATATATGACAAAAACGGGAAACTCATGTCATCCACGTCGTACCTCACGGAGGTACGTGGATTGAAATAACCGTAAACGTATACGTATACTGCCGGTTGTGTCGTACCTCACGGAGGTACGTGGATTGAAATAGTCTCCATCCGGATCACCCGCCGGAGCAGCTCCGTCGTACCTCACGGAGGTACGTGGATTGAAATTTCGTTCGCCATGTTTTCCGCGGAGTGCGGCAGATCGTACCTCACGGAGGTACGTGGATTGAAATCAATGATTCGGGGAGCGACCACTTGGAAAACGTCGTACCTCACGGAGGTACGTGGATTGAAATCACGTACCTGCATTTCCCAGTCTCGATCGCGTGTGTCGTACCTCACGGAGGTACGTGGATTGAAATGGTTTCCACCTTAGCGATAAACTCGTGCGGGTTGGTCGTACCTCACGGAGGTACGTGGATTGAAATTGTGCGACTGTGTTCCGGGGACAAACTACAACGTCGTACCTCACGGAGGTACGTGGATTGAAATCCATTCGCCTATCCGGCATTCGTTGGGGCCGGGGTCGTACCTCACGGAGGTACGTGGATTGAAATTGATCTTGGCTTCTGCGTGGAACCGCTCGGGATGTCGTACCTCACGGAGGTACGTGGATTGAAATTTCCGGGATATGTTGTGGGAACTGGTGACACGGGAGCGTCGTACCTCACGGAGGTACGTGGATTGAAATTTCCCCACTCAATAGCACCAGAACCTGAACTAGGTCGTACCTCACGGAGGTACGTGGATTGAAATTTTTTTGGGCTTATCAGACATTACCCCTTCCTCACGTCGTACCTCACGGAGGTACGTGGATTGAAATCGTATATGTATCCCTAGCGGGGAAACAACCGGAAGTCGTACCTCACGGAGGTACGTGGATTGAAATCATTTCCCAACCGTTATCAGTGGCCAGCTTATCGTCGTACCTCACGGAGGTACGTGGATTGAAATTTACCGAGCGGCATCCGCCCAACAAGGGATGGGTCGTACCTCACGGAGGTACGTGGATTGAAATAGTTTTCCACTTGTACACAGCCCTCTCAGAACGTCGTACCTCACGGAGGTACGTGGATTGAAATCAAATATCCTACAGCGTGGACACGACCGGCAATGTCGTACCTCACGGAGGTACGTGGATTGAAATCGACAAACACGTCAGTTGTTGCAGGCAAGCCGGGTCGTACCTCACGGAGGTACGTGGATTGAAATTACGACCAGAACGGAACAGCGTGCGAATCTTAGTCGTACCTCACGGAGGTACGTGGATTGAAATTTGCTGCGTTGCGCGTGCACACTGCGGGATCTCGGTCGTACCTCACGGAGGTACGTGGATTGAAATTCATTCAGAGTTGGCCGGAAATCAGGAACATCATGTCGTACCTCACGGAGGTACGTGGATTGAAATCTTCGATCAGTACCTCGCCAACCTCGCCCCTCGTCGTACCTCACGGAGGTATGTGGATTGAAATACCAGAAAAGAAGCCCAAAAACGGAAGCGACCGGTCGTACCTCACGGAGGTACGTGGATTGAAATTACAAAGTCCATGAACGACTGGAAGTCCTCCTCAAGTCGTACCTCACGGAGGTACGTGGATTGAAATTTGTTGTCGCAAACGGCGGTAGTGTGAACAGCAGTCGTACCTCACGGAGGTACGTGGATTGAAATTGGATGGTGCACGTTCTGCGTTTAAATCGATTGTCGTCGTACCTCACGGAGGTACGTGGATTGAAATTTTGCTTTGCGGCGTCCCGGATGCGGTTTTCGGTCGTACCTCACGGAGGTACGTGGATTGAAATATTCCACCCGTTAATGCAGGTTCTTTCCACGTTGTCGTACCTTGTTACAGTATGTGGATTGAAATACAGCAGCCTCAACTTTATTGTAATGGATACCAAGTCATACCTCGTGTAAGTACGCGGATTGAAATGGATGTGATATCCATGTAGTCCATTTCGGCATGTCATACCTGCGAGAAGTATGACGACAATCCTCTCAGAAGGTTACATCCTTCGGGTAATTTCAATCCGAGTATCTGTACAATGCACGACTTCAAATCATAATTTATCAACTGTTAATCGAGATTTCAGTTCACTAACATAGGGAGTGAAATCACCACATCAGTAACGTCTCCAAGCTCAAAACGTTCATACCCCATACAGACATCTGGATGAAACAAGACAAGAAAAAAGATAGCATGCCAGAAGGAGGAGACATACCTGTAGAGAGTCTCCCCAGTAAAACCACCTTATCATACCCTCCGTTTTCCCCAGAAGCGAATAACATTTCACCCCATCACCCCAATCCTCTCCAGATCCCCCTCCCGCACGCACCGCACAACCTCCGCAACCCCCCGTTCAACCTCCGCACTCAACCCCTCCCTCTCTCCCATCCAGAAAGGCTGCACCCCCACAACCACAATCCTCCCCGCCGCATCCGCCAAAAACCGCACCAGATGTGACAACGCCAGCATATGCGTACCTATCGCCGTATCACAAATCCGCTCCGCAGGAATCCTCCGCACCGAACCCGCCGGAAGCCCCATCTCCGCCGCATCCACAATCACCAGAAGATCCGGGGCTGCCCGACGCACCACACCCGTAAAATTCTCCGGCGCCGTACCACAATCATACGCAGCAACACCCGGCAGTCCCAGAGCCGCAACCCCCGCAGCAGTCGCAGGGCCCGCTCCGTCATCACCATGCAGAGAATTACCAACACCAAGAACAACAATCATAGAAACCGGAAAAAGAAGTGCATCGACCGGGACTCGAACCCGAGTTTAGGCGTTGGCAACGCCTAGTGATAACCACTACACTATCGATGCAAGATTGCACTAATTACAATGACGTCTACGCATTAAAATAATTCGGTTTGTGAGGTGCTGCACCGGTATTCCGAAAACATCTCACGACCCGCACCGCAGAGCCATGCCCGCCGCATCAAGGAAACACACCGACCACAAAAAGAAGAAAACACAATACAACATCTTCATTCCCGGAAAGAGCGTATGCATACAAAACCAAACAAAAACAAATGGAAACCCGGGTGAATCCCCATGAAAAAATGGTATGACGAAGAATACGAATTTAAAATCGAAGTAACAGGATTTCTCCGCAACGATCACACCGAACGCTACTGCCGAAACGGTGAAGAAATTGGAGATACCTATACCTGTACCTATGGCTGTCCCGTAAACACAGACGGACAGGGAATCTGCTCCAAAGTAATGATGATTCTGTTTCCCGTAATGGAAGCAGTCAGAAGCGGCGGAGATTTGGAAAACATCGGCGGCAGTGACAAATATACCAAAGAAATCGTATGCCCGGACGGCTGCGTCATGTTCCGGCTGACAGCAAAAAAACTGGGAAACGAGAACTTTTTCAAAGGAAAATTCTTCGATTGAATCGAACGAAAAAAATACAGAAAAATCCAAAAAAAAAATATTTATTTAAAGAAGCCGCGCTTCTTTTTCTTCTCTTCCTTCGGCGCATCAGACCCCGGAGAACTCTTCGACTCCTTCGGCTCTTTTGCATCCTTCGTCTTCGGCGCATTCCCTTCCGCCGCAAGAAGCTGCTCATACAACTCCCGCTCAGCCGCGGACAACTTCTTCGGCGTCGCAATCACAATCCGCACCAGCAGACTGCCAAAGTTCCCGCGTCTCCGGACACCCTCACCCGGAATCCGCATCCGCGTCCCATAGGAAATACCCGCCGGAACCTTCAGCGACACCTTCTTCTTATCCAGCGTCTCGATCAGAACCTCACAGCCAAGAGCAGCCTGGGCAGGTGTAATCTCATACTGCGTCACCAGATTATCATCCTCGCGATCGAACCGAGAGTTCGGCATCACGCGAACCTCAATATAGAGATCCCCGTTCGGCGCACCGTAATCCCCGGCCTCGCCGTACCCCTCCATCCGCAGACGCATCCCGGACTCAATGCCCGGAGGGACATGCACCGTAACCTTGCGCCGGACCTTCGTTCTGCCGGTACCATTACACTTCCGGCACACCGACTCCGGAATCTTCCCGCGGCCGCCGCAGTTCGGACAGGGTGACGCCGTCACCATCTGACCAAAGATCGAGTTTCTGACCTGCTTGATCTGACCGGTTCCGCCGCATTTCGGACACGTTGTAGTCTTCTTCGTCGAACTGCCCGTCCCGTCACAGTCCGGACACTGCTCGGTATGCATCACCTCGATCTCCTTCTGCGCACCAAAGACCGCATCCTCAAGACTGATCTGAATACGCATCAGAAGATCATCACCCTGACGGGGACCGGAACGCCGTCCGCCACCGCCGAAGAACGAATCAAAGATATCCCCGAACCCGGAGAAGTCCGCATTAAACCCGGCACCGCCCGGCCCTCCGCCGTAACTTCCCTTCGACGCATTCGTAAAGTTCTCGTGGCCCAGCTGATCATACTGGCGGCGCTTCGACTCATCCGACAGTACCGCATACGCTTCATTGATCGACTTGAACTTCTCCTCGGCGCCCGCCTCCTTGCAGACGTCAGGGTGATACTTCTTGGCGAGGTTCCGGTATGCCTTTTTGATGTCCGTCTCCGTCGCATTGCGGGGAACACCCAAGACATCATAGTACGATTCCGAACCCATTGTCATTCACCTGGAAAAGAAGGGGATTAGTCCTTCTTTACTTCGTAGTCCGCATCAACCACGTTATCATCCTGCTTGGCGCCTGCACCGCAGTCGCCGCCGCAGTTTCCATCGCAGCCCGCATTTGCGCCTGCCGCACCAGCGGCACCCGCTGCGGCCTGCTGCTCAGCTTGAATCTTCTGGTACATCTTCGAGGTCACCGCAAACACAACCTCCTGCAGAGCGTCCATCTTTGCCTTGATATCCTCGGTTGCCGCGTCCTCCTTTGCCAGAACTTCTTTGAGTTCGCCTGCTGCCTTCTCGATCTTTTCCTTGTCCTCGGCCTCGATCTTGTCGGCGGTCTCTTTGTCGTTTACGAGTTTCTCTGCAGCATAGACGGCGTTGTCGGCATTGTTGCGCAGCTCGATCTCCTCGCGACGCTTCTTGTCCTCTTCCTCATACTGCTTTGCATCGTTGACCATCTTATCGATCTCATCGCTGTTGAGATCCTTTCTGCCGGTGATGGTCATGGACTGCTCGTGGCCGGTACCAAGATCCTTTGCGGAGACGTGAACAATACCGTTCGCATCGATATCAAACGTCACCTCAATCTGCGGCATTCCGCGCGGAGCCGGCGGAATGCCGGTCAGCTGGAACTTGCCGAGGCTGAAGTTGTCGCGGGCGAACTGACGTTCTCCCTGCACGACGTGGATTTCAACGGACGTCTGGTTGTCGGCTGCGGTGCTGAAGATCTGGCTCTTTCTCGTCGGAATTGTGGTGTTTCTCTCGATGAGTTTGGTTGCAATACCGCCGAGCGTCTCAATGCCGAGAGTCAGCGGGGTCACATCAAGAAGCACAACGTCCTTGGTCTCGCCGGTCAGGACTGCACCCTGCACGGCAGCACCGAGAGCGACACACTCGTCCGGGTTGATGTTCTTGTCCGGTTCTTTGCCGAGGAGTTTTCTCACGGTGTCAACGACTGCCGGTACACGGGTGGAACCGCCAACGAGCAGAACGTGATCAATGTCGGATGCGGAGAGACCTGCATCGCTTAATGCCTGTTTGACCGGCTCGACAGTCTTCTGGACGAGATCGTCGATGAGCTGCTCGAACTTTGCCCGGGTCAGATCAATATCGAGGTGTTTCGGACCGGAGGCATCTGCGGTGATGTACGGCAGGTTGATGTTCGCTTTCTGCAGCGAGGAAAGTTCAATCTTCGCCTTTTCGGCTGCGTCCTTTAACCGCTGCATGGCGACTGCATCCTTTCTGAGATCCACTCCCTCCTTCTTTTTGAACTCGTCGGCAAGGTAGTCGATGACTCTCTGGTCGAAGTCATCGCCGCCGAGACGGTTGTTTCCGGCGGTTGCCTTGACTTCAAAGAGACCGTCGTCAAGCGTCAGGATGGAGACATCGAATGTTCCTCCGCCGAGATCGTAGACGAGAACGGTTACTTCGTTTTCCTTCTCCAGGCCATATGCAAGAGCGGACGCGGTGGGTTCGTTGATGATACGAAGAACTTCAAGACCTGCGATCTTTCCTGCGTCTTTGGTTGCCTGACGCTGTGCATCGTTGAAGTAGGCCGGAACGGTGATGACGGCTTTCTGTACTTTTTCTCCGAGGTATGCTTCTGCGTCCATCTTGAGTTTCTGCAGAATCATTGCGGAGATCTCCTGCGGAGAGTACTTCTTGCCGTCGATATCAACGTGATAATCACTGCCCATGTGGCGTTTGATGGAACTGATGGTTCTCCCTGGGTTGGTGATTGCCTGACGTTTTGCGACGTTTCCTACCAGCCGTTCGCCGTCTTTGGAGAAGCCGACGACGGACGGGGTAGTCCGGAATCCTTCGGCGTTTGCAATGACGATCGGACTGCCGCCTTCCATGACGGCAAGGCAGGAGTTGGTTGTTCCAAGGTCGATTCCAATTACTTTGTTACTGATTTTATCTGCCAATTGTTTCACCTTTGTGAAGTATTCATTCGTTTCCACGTGATACGGCAACTTTTGCATGCCGGAGCACTTTGTCATGCATGGTGTAGCCGCGTATTGCTTCGTCGATGACGGTTCCTTCGGGCGAGTCGGACGGGATGTGGGCGACTGCTTCGTGCCGGTTGGGATCAAACGGGGATCCTTCGGCATTCATGGGTTCTACACCGTTGCGGGAAAGGACGGAGAGATACAGTTTGTGTATCTGTTCGAGTCCTGACCTGAGATCGTCGTCACCGCCTTTGAGTGCACGTTCGAAGTTGTCCAAAACGTCAAGCATGTCGCGGGCAAACTTTTCGTTCGCGTAACGAACGGTGTTTTCTGCATCACGCTGGGTGCGTTTTTTGTAATTTTCAAACTCTGCGACGAGACGGAGATACCGGTCGTTTACCTCATCATATTTTTTGGTGAGTTCGGCAACCGGATCAACCGGAGTCTCTTCAACGGTAGTCACCGGAGGTTCCTCTGCCGCCGGTTTTTCTTCAGCCGGGGTTTTCGTTTTTTTCTCCATGGTAATTACCTGATACTTGTACAACTAATTATTTGTATTGCAGTTCTATATAAACATTTGTTTTAAGGAGATTTGCGGATATTTGGCAGTTTGATAAAAGAGGATGTTTCCACGCGAATTCCGAAAAATCAGATCCGATCGGCAGTTACCAAAGGTAAGGGAGCGCGAAGGGAGGAGTTACGTTTTGGGCTTGCCCGGACTGGGGTCGGGATCTTTTTTGCGGTAGAGTTTTCCGAGTTTCCAGCAGAGGGCAGCGAGGGCAACTGCGGTGGTTGCAGGGAAGAGAAAATGCAGCCAGCCGCGAAAGGTGTTGACGTATTCGACCGGGACGGTCTGGAGGGGTGATCCTTCATAGGCATGCATTTTGAGGATGGCGGCGTCGACAATCGGCATGCCGTAGGTTTCAAAAAGGGAACTGAGGAGAAAGTCCACGGCAAATATTGCAAGGAAGCAGCAGGTGGCAACAGTTATCCAGAGTCTGCGTATCGTTCGTCCCATCATGTTTGTATCGGTATCGATTCTGCATAAATGTTTTCCCGTAAGATGACCACGAGAGTTTATCCCCGCAGGCGTTCAATACTAGTACTGCATGACCGAAACGGCAGCACACAATATGACGGATTACGAGGAAACTTATTCCACGTTCTCGATTGCCGTGCCGGAGTACTACAACTTCGGATTCGACGTAGTCGATGCATGGGCGAAGAAAGACAGAAACAAGCTCGCGATGATCTGGACGAATCAGAAAGGGGAGGAGAAGTATTTTACTTTCCGCCACATGATGAATCTGTCCAATCAGATTGCGAATATGATGTTTAAGCAGAACATCGGTAAGGGCGACCGTGTGATGATTCTGCTGCCGCGGGTTCCGGAATGGTGGACCTTTGCGATTGCAGCGATTAAGATCGGTGCTGTGTTCTGTCCGTCTCCCTGCATTCTTACTCCGCACGATCTGAAGTACCGTATTAATCAGGGTAAGTTCAAGATGATTGTGACGGATATGGAGAACTCCTGGAAGATTGAGGAGATCCTGTCCGAGTGTCCGACGCTTTCCGTGAAGTTTCTGACGGACGGGGGACTGCCCGGATGGATTAATTATCAGACAGAGCTTGTCCACCCTGCACCTGCGTCAACGAAGCTGATTCCGCTGGCACGGAGTGTCCGGACGAAGGCAGCCGATCCTATGCTGATCTTCTTTTCGTCGGGTACGACGGGCGAGCCGAAGATGGTTCTGCATACGCATGCGTATCCGCTGGGGCATATTGTGACGGGCCGGTTCTGGTATGATCTGACGGAGAATGATCTGCACTTTACGGTTGCGGATACGGGATGGGGTAAGTCATCGTGGGGGAAGTTCTACGGTCCCTGGATGCAGGGGGCCTGCGTGTTTGTGTATGATTATCGGGGGAAGTTTAATGCTACGGAGCTTCTGCCGTTACTTGAGCACTATGAGATTACGACGTTCTGTGCGCCGCCGACGATTTACCGGATGCTGATCTTAGCGGATCTTGAGGCGTTTGATTTTTCGGAGCTGCGGCACTGTGTGTCGGCAGGTGAGGCGCTGAATCCGGAGGTGACGCGTGTCTGGGAGGAGGCGACGGGGAAGACGATCTATGAGGCGTACGGTCAGACGGAGACGGTGATGGTTATCGGTACGTTCCCGTGTATTCCGAATAAGCCGGGGTCGATCGGGAAGCCTGCGCCGGGATGGTGCGTGCAGCTGCATGATGAGGACGGGCATGAGGTTCCGGCCGGCGAGGAGGGGAAGATTGCGATCAAGACGAAGGATCCCAGTCCGGTTGGTCTTTTTAAGGAGTATCTGGATAATCCCGAGGCGACGTCATCGGTGTTTGTGAACGGCTGGTATTATACGGGCGATAAGGCGGTGAAGGATGAGGATGGATACTTCTGGTTCATGGGCCGCGATGATGATATCATTAAGAGTTCGGGATACCGGATCGGCCCGAGCGAGGTGGAGTCGGCACTGATTGAGCATCCGGCGGTGAAGGAGTCGGCGGTTGTGGGCAGTCCGGATCCGATCCGCGGTGTGATTGTGAAGGCGTTTGTGGTTCTGAAGGATGGGTGGAAGCCGTCGGATGAGCTGATCAAGGAGCTGCAGAATCATGTGAAGAAGACGACTGCGCCGTATAAGTATCCGCGTGCGGTTGAGTTTGTGGAGGAGCTGCCGAAGACGATCTCCGGGAAGGTGCGCAGGGTTGAGCTGCGCGACCGGGAGATGCAGCGGTATCAGGCTCTGCACCATAATGATTCGGACGGAGAGTCCGGGTCACCATAATTTTTTTCTTTTTTTGCGGGAGATTTTTTTGTCAGCGGGCTTGAGCTGGGTAAGTTCGGGAACAAAATGAACAGTGGTGATGAAATTTATTCGTACCCGAGCATTCTTTTCACCCGTTGTTCGAGTTTTTTGTATTCGGGGGAGTCATGGATGGCACGCCGGAGTGCCTGGGTCTGATATTCGCGGGAAAATTCTTCGCAGGCTTCGGTGACGATGCTGGCGACAGAGGTGTCACCGCGGGAGAGGGCAATCTCTTCGAAGAGTGCGTAGGCTTCCGGAGTCAGGCGTGCATAGACTTTGATCCGTTTGTTTTTTGCGGCAGACAAACTCCCTTTTCTCATTCCAGATAATCATACAATTTTGCAGAATTTATTAATTCTTGTCATATTTGTTCCATTTTGGAACAAATGGCAGACATATGGAACAGTTTTGGGTACATTGCTCCGCCAGATATTTTTGGTGCAGGATGCATACCTGAAGTACCGGCAGGTTGTGTACTCCGGTTGATGATACAATGTCTGTAGTGTATTTGCAGAACCGGTTACGCGGCAGGGAGGGATAGGCAGAGGAGTCAGGGATCGTTTGATGACTTTTTGAAAAAAACAGCTGTTGCCGGCCCCATAGCGTCGCCAAACTGCCTGTGAGGTCCGGCTCTGTTTTTTTCGCTGTGGCGATATATGAAATTTTCTTTCGCGAAGAGCGTGAGCTTTCGCGTTTTGTCTGGATGAATGTATGAGTTCTTCGAAATCTGTTACGGTTGAGCGGTTGAGTACGGAAACAGCACCGCTGTTTTCGGTAATTATGCCGGTGTATAATAAGGAGCCGTATATCCGGGATACGATTGCGTCAGTGCTTGCGCAGACGTGTTCGTCGTATGAGGTGGTGATGATCGGCGGGGTGTCTTCGGACAATACAGATGGGATCTGCCGGGAGTTTGCAGCAGCGGAGCCGGCACGGTTCCGATTTGTGGTGCAGTCAGGGAAGGGTGCGGCGAATGCGAGAAACGACGGGATTCTTGCGGCACGCGGAAGGTATGTGGCGTTTCTGGATGCGGATGATCTCTGGGTGCCGGAGTATCTGGCGGTGATGGAACGGCTTATTGCGGATTTTCCGGCGGCAAAGATGTTCATCGGCGGGCATCGCTGGAAGTTTCAGGACGGGCATGTGATGAACAGAATTATGTCGGTTCCCCGCGGATACATCGATATTTTCCGGGCAAGTATGGAGTATGACGGTTTTGCCATCCAGACGTTTTGTGTGGTGTGTGAGCGTGCGGCGGTTATGGATATCGGATTGTTCAGGACGGATTATGTGATCGGGGAGGATACGGATCTGATTACGCGAATGGCGTTACTTCATGAGGTCGCATATGAACCGCAACTGCTTGGAACCTATCTGGCGGAGCTTCCATCATCACTCTGCAAGTACAGCAGAGGATTTGTGGTACAGGTTCCCGCAGATGCGGAGTTGTCAGCAGCTGAACAAACATCCGAGATCGTGAGTTATCATGAGCGATGGATTCTCTCAACGGTTTTGAATAATCTGGATCGCGGCAATCACAAGGAGGCACGGGATCAGCTTTCCCGTGTAACGGTTGGATGGAACCGGCATAAGAGATTACTGTGGTTCTTGTCCTATCTTCCCACACCACCCTGGATGCGAGTTCATGAGGTTTTCAATACGATCGTCTGGCGTCACAAATGGGATGAGGAGAAGGCATGAGAGAAGAACGACTGCATGTAATGTTTGGTGTCTGGGATTTGGCCGATCAGTACAATCAGCACATCGGCGTTACGATAACCTCTCTTGTGATGAACTGTTCCCTGCCGGTAACGGTACATCTGTTGTACGATGAAAATCTGCATAAGACGTCTCCTGAGTACCAGGAAACTCAGCTGAAATATCATCAACTGGAGGGGATGTTCGGCGTTGAAATTTGTTATCATCACATTGAACTTCCGGAGTATGTTCTCAATCATCCGGGAACAAAACAATGGACTCCCGCAGCGTACCTGCGTTTGTTCGCTCCGAATCTTTTGTCAGGTATAGACTGGGTTCTCTATCTTGATGGCGACATTGTTGTTACCTGTGATCTGGCAGAAATATGGTATCAGGAATGGTGGGATGAAAATTTTTCCGTCGCCGCAGTTCGTGACAGCTGCATGTTTGACTGGGATAAATCTATTTGGAAACGTCATGAAGAAATGAACGTTCCTCATGAAAATTATTTCAACTCAGGTTTTCTTCTCATGAATTTGAAAAAAATCCGGACTGAATACAATCTAAAATCCACAACAGAAAAGATACTGAAAAAATACCCGGAGCTCCCCATGCCCGATCAGGATTTATTAAACATTGCCTTTTCTCAGGATGTGAAAATTCTGCCGGAAACATACAACAACTGTGTTTTATTCCATCCGGATAATGATTACACAAACTGTATTATCCATTATATTGGAGAGAAGCCTTGGAGAAATATCACACATCCAGTTTCTTATGAGTACTGGCGTTACCTCTTTCTTTCTCCGTGGGGGAATACACCTGAGAAATATATGCCATCCGTGAGATTGCTGGTATCCCGTGCCCCGCTTGATGATGTGGTACTTACGGGGCGTATCATCTCACTTCGGAAATTTGTGTGTAATCTCCTCCGTCGCGGATGGAATGAAGTACGCGGCGTGAAGAAATTCAGGTGGTAGGTGGATGTTGGATGAATAATCAGTTAAGAAAACTGCAGCTCGTGCAGTTAATAATTCTTCTTGAAGTCAATCGAATCTGTGAGAAACATTCGATCCGTTATATTCTCACGGGCGGCACTCTATTAGGAGCAGTACGCCATCAGGGTTTCATTCCTTGGGATGATGATATTGATATCGCAATGCCAAGAGAAGAGTATGAAAAATTTCTCTCTGCTTGCAGTACTGAATTGACACACCCCTTCTATCTGCTCAATTCCCAGACCGAAAGAAACTACGTCTATCCATTTCTCAAAATCTGCTTGGATGATACGATTGCATTAGAAGGTTATCTTGCCCGGATTCCCATGCATAAAGGAGTCTGGATCGATATTTTTCCCTATGATAATTTTCCCGATGGAAAAATACAAGCCTCGGTATATCTTTTCCTGAGAAAATATTTCCTCTCTGCAATGAGCGTTCTCCGGAATTATTTTCCCACAACCTCTCCATTCAGAAAATTATATCGCTATTGTGCGACGCTGCCTGTTCGTTATCTTTCCGATAACCGGTTAGTATTGATCCGGGAACGCGTGTATTCACATTACAATACCCAGCAGACAAAAAAGAAAATAGCAGCAGCATTCTCCGCAAAAACCGATATCATGGATGCCGATATTTTTGATGCTGTCATGTCTCTTCCTTTTGAAGGATTTTTCTTTCCGGTCCCCGTGAAATACCATAATGTTCTTACCAATGTGTACGGGGATTACCTGACACTTCCTCCGGAAGACAAGCGGCAGAATCACGGACTTCTGAAAATTGAGCTGGGAGAGTATGAGAGTATGGAGGAGATTGAGAGAGTGTTAGCCACATACAATCCATCGATAGAGCTGCCATAGAAATATTCCTTATCCTTGGGGTACGCGATGAATGCCGGAAATGTCTGGAAATACAGCGGGAGAGCCGGATGAAAACCGCAGACGGCTATGCAGGCGTCAGTGAATGGTTCGATGCAGCCTATGCGGACAGGCCGCATTTGATCAGAATCTGTAAAACAATCCTGCATCTGCTGTGGATGGGAAAGCATGCGCCCGGATACCTGCTCCGGCATCTGCGGAAACGGTGTCGGCAGTCCTGACACCATACCCCAAACCTCTTTTGATCTTAGAAACATCTACAGTAAAGAATAGCATCCCGCACGTGAGAAAATTTTCATTTCCGGAGGTGAAAATCGGTCATCACAACATTCATCACAACATTGTGTACAAATCTGAACATCAGAACAAAAAAAGAAGGGCAAAGAAATTAATATCCGTCCATCAGCAGAAAATCCGCGATATGGACATGCCTGGCCCCCTCCACAATCTCAAACACAGAATCTGCTGCATATACTGGTTGCGGGAAACTATTGACATGTTAGGGGTATACCCTGAAACATTCCGGACTCTCACCACATGTTTAGGGGGTATAACCCTAAACATATTTCCTGTAGGACAACATATTCTGCCCATACCCAGAAACATTTTTTCCCAAACAAACACAAAACCCCGACCGCATCACAGACGGGAGAGAACACCGCATCCCCCCATCCCGTCAGAAAATATATAGCCTCCCGAACGAAAGAGAAGAGATATTCAAACGAAGTATGTGACCGCGATGAAACACCAAAAACTCACCCTCTGCCTCCTTGCAGTACTCCTCCTTGCCGGACTCTGCTGCATGCCGGCAGCCGCCTGGCACTCCAACACCGACATAAAAGTATCCCCCTCCGGCGTACTCATGCCGGGAGACACCGTTACCGCCGAACTGGAAATCACCATTCTCCGGAGCTTTCCCACAGATCACCAGCTCTACCTGACGACCGATCTCTCCGACGCCAAGTGGACCTGCGAAATTACCCACGTGGAAGGAACACCGCTCACCACACTTCAGCGCACCGGCAAATACTACTCCATAAACGGATTCATCCTCTCCTACTCCCACGAAATCATAGCAACCGTAACCGTAACCGGCACGATCCCCCAGAACACCCTCGGTGACGAATACCTGCTCCTCAGCGCAGAGGAAAGTACCGGCAAAGTGGTCATCTCCACCGCAGAAAAGAAAATCATCGTCGGCTCCTCAGCCGCCACCGCAACACCCACCAAAACACCAACAAAAACTCCGACTCCGACCCCCACCGCAACAGGAACAACAACGCCGACCGCCACCGCAACCCCGACTCCGACAGCAACACCCACGCCAAAACCCACCCCGACCGTTGCAACCCTCATCATCTCCTCCAACCCTGCCGGGGCCAACGTCTTCATCGACAACAACTACAAAGGCTTCACTCCCACCACCCAGACCGACATTGCCCCGGGAACACACGTGGTTCTTCTGAAAAAAGAAGGATATCTTGACGACGAACAGACAATCAAATTCGAAGCGGGCACAACCTACGACATCAGCTTCGTCCTCTCCAAAGAAGCAAAAGCCTCCGAAGTCTTTATGGATCTGATCAAACAGCACCCGACCATAGCACTCATCGGTGTCATCATTATCGGATTCGGCGTACTCGCACTCCTGATACGGCGGAAACGCTGATCTTTTTTTCAATATTTTTTCAGATACCCGGGGCATCACTCAGTGACGCCCGAAAAATAATCAGGATCAGCCCGTCCGGCTGATACCATCAATCGACACACGCTTCCCGGTCTGCATATAATAGACCTTCTCACCCATCCGGCAGGCATGATCCGCACACCTCTCCAGATACCGGTTTATCATATGATATGCACTGCACTGCGGAACAACCGAAACATCCTGCTCCATCGCTGCAACACAATCATCATAGATGACAGAATACATCCCGTCAACCGCCTCCTCCATCCCCGCAAGCGACCCCAGCGACACAACCTCCCCCGCCGCAAAACTGTTGTACACAATCTCCAGCATCGAAGTCGTCACCCGGCCCATCTCACCTATCTGCTTCGCAAGCGGGGCAACATGTGCACGATCCGTAAACTGCACCACAAGCTCACCGATATCCTTCCCGTACCGGCCTACCCGCTCCGACGACGTAATCATATCCAGACTACAGGCAATCACACGGAGATCGGTAGCCATCGGCTGATTCAGCGCAATCAGCAGCACCCCCCGCTCGTTCAGCAGATCATACTGACTTGCAATATACTCCTTCTGCCGGACAACATCCGCCGCAATCTCGCGATCAACCGTCTCAAATGCCATCAGGGAATTTTTCAGCATACCTAAGGCAAAACGCCCGTACCAGTTTACCTGATCCTTATAGGAACCCAGTTCCAGATGAAAATACTCATTCATTTAACCAAACCTTCCGGTCACATAACGTTCAGTCAGCTCTTCTGCGGGATTGGAAAAGATCTTCTTCGTATCATCCACCTCAACAAGTTTGCCGAGATACATAAAACCGGTCGTATCACTCACCCGGGCAGCCTGCTGCATATTATGGGTGACAATAATCACCGTGTACTTCTGTTTCAGATCGGTAATCAGTGTCTCAATCTTCGAGGTTGCGATCGGATCCAGTGCCGAACACGGCTCGTCCATCAGAATAATCTCCGGACTCACCGCAAGTGTTCGTGCAATGCAGAGACGCTGCTGCTGACCTCCGGATAGTCCGAGGGCCGAATCATGCAGCCGGTCTTTGACCTCATCCCAAAGGGCAGCCCCCTTCAGACTGTTCTCCACGATTGCATCAAGCCTCCCTGCATCCCGCTCGCCGTGGGCACGCGGGCCGTAGGCGATGTTGTCATAAATCGACTTCGGAAACGGATTGGGACGCTGAAAGACCATGCCGATCTGTTTGCGCAGCTCTACCGGATCAGCGTCCAGAATATTTTCGTCCCGAAACAGAATCTCTCCGGTAATCTTACAGGTTGGAATAAGATCATTCATTCGGTTCAGACAGCGGAGAAGTGTGGACTTCCCGCAGCCGGACGGACCGATAAGGGCAGTAACCTTCTTCTCCGCAAACGGAAAGTCCACGTCAAAGAGTGCCTGTTTTGAACCGTACGAAAGGTTCAGATGATGTGTCTGAATAACGCTTGTCATAATTTATCTCAGAAGTTTCTGTTGGAAATGCCTGCGCAGAAGAACTGCGGCAAGATAGATTGCCATCACGAGCACAATCAGCACAACGGCTGTTCCATACTGCTGTGCGGTCGCGCCCGGAACGCTGGTCGAAAGGACATACAAATGGAACGGCAGCGCCATAACAGGATCAAAAACATCCATGGTGACGAACCGTTTCGTAAACACCACCGCAGTAAACATGATCGGTGCCGTCTCTCCTGCGGCTCTTCCGATGGAGAGAATAGCTCCGGTCAGAATACCGGGAGCAGCAGACGGCAGGACGACTTTTTTAATCGTCTGCCATTTGGTTGCGCCAAGACCGAGCGATGCCTCCCGCAGGGAACCCGGCACGGACTTGAGTGCCTCTTCCGTGGTTCTGATAATCGTCGGCAGAATCATTAAGGCGAGACAGATCTGACCGGCGAGCATACAGATGCCCCAGTTGAGATAGATCACAAAGAACGCAAACCCGAACAGACCAAACACAATGGAAGGCGTACCATTCAGGAGATCGTTTCCGATCCGCAGTGCACGGGTCAGGAAATTCTCGCGGGCGTACTCGATGAAATAAATCGCGGCCCCGATACCAATCGGAAGTGCCGCAAGAATCGCACCGCCGACGAGCTGCAGGGTACCGATAATCGCCGGGTAAATACCTCCGTCCCGTCCCAGGTCGCGGGGACCTTCGGTGAGGAACTCCCATGAAATTACAGGAAGACCATTTGAGAAGATGTCCCACAGAATGACCGCGAGGATCAGGATGACCGCGGCAGTACAGGCATAGATAACACCGAACGAACCCAGCTCGGCAATTTTGTGGGAGACCTTTGCCCGACCGAAGTACCAGACGCAGGCCAGCGCAGCAGCGACCACTGCCCAGAGAAGACCGAGAGCCGCCGCAAGGAAGCAGAAGAATACCACACAGAGTATTGCGGCTGAAAACAGTTTCAGCCGCTTTCGGCATCCGGCAGAAAGACGCGGCGCGGATCCTCGTCCGGCCTGTGTCCGTTTCATAATCCAGGCGGATGCAAGGTTTACCACAAGGGCAATGACCAGCAGAATGACCGCAACACCGAAGAGGGCATAGTAATGCATACTGCCTGTTGCCACCTCCGCCATTTCGATACCCAGGGTTGCGGTCAGGGTTCTGACCGGCGAAAGAACGTTCCAGATGGGTTCAGGGATGATCGCAGCGTTTCCGGCAACCATCATAACCGCCATGGTTTCACCGATTGCCCGTCCCATGCCGAGAACAACCGCGGCGGAAATTCCGGATGCGGCGGCAGGCAGAAGAACACGGGAGATGGTGTGCCAGTAGGTTGCACCAAGACCGAGGGATGCTTCCTTGTAATCTTTGGGAACCGCAAATAGCGCATCTTCGGAAACGGAAACGATCGTCGGCAGCGCCATGATTCCCAGAATTACCGAGGCGGCAAGCCAGGAGAACCCACTCGGAATGTCAAGGGTTGTCCGCAGGAAGCTGCAGAGAACCACCATGCCAAAAAAACCGTACACGACCGACGGAATTCCGGCAAGGAGTTCGATGATCGGTTTTACCATGTCGCGGATTCTGGGCGGGGCAAGATAGGAAAGGTACACCGCAGTGGCAAGACCTAAAGGAACCGCAAAGATCAGTGCCCCAAGGGTGACAAGCAGTGTGTCAATAATTAATGCGGCAACGCCGTAGGAAGGAACAGAACCGGTCGGGTTCCAGTCAGCGTTGAAGAAAAATCCGGATATTCCCACTTCGGTGAATGCAGGAAGAGCGGTATAGATCAGATAACCGAGGATGAATACAACAGCAGCAGCCGATAGCAGGGCGGTAAGAAGCCAGACGAATCTGATGACTTTTTCCCGCACAACCCGGCTGCGGGCTGCAGTGTTTGTGTGTTCTGTCATTGTTTCCCCGAAAAAAAGATGGTTGAATCTTTATGCGACCGGGACAAAGCCGTTGTCGCGTAAGATTTTCTGGCCGTCGGCGGAGAGGATGAACTCAAGGTAACTCTTGGCAAGACCGGTTGGTTCACCGTCGGTGATCATGAGGAGCGGACGGTTGATTGTGTAGGTTCCGTCAATGACGGTGGCGACCGAGGGGGTGACTCCGTCGATGGTGAAGGCTTTGACGGTGTCGTCCACGTACTCAAGGGAGACGTAGCCGATTGCGCCGGGAGTCTGGGCAACACTCTTCTGCACAGCCCCGTTCGAGTTGAGTTCCTGCATGGTCTTTGCGGCATCCTCTTTGGCTAAGACGAACTCGGTGAAGAACTCCCGGGTTCCGGATGCGCTGTCACGGCCGACGAGGACGATTTCAGTGTCTGCGCCGCCGAGTTCTTTCCAGTTAGTGATTCTGCCCTGATAGATGTCTTTTACCTGTGCAAGCGTGAGGGCGGAAACGCTGTTGGACGGGTGGGCAATGATGGCAATGCCGTCACGTCCGATGACATATTCTTTGAAGGTGTGACCTTCCTTTTCGGAGGATTTCAGGTCACGGGAGAGCATCCCGATATCTGCGGTTCCGGAGGATACGGCGGTAACACCGACTCCCGAGCCGCCGCCGCTGATCTGAATGTCGGCGGTTGCGTGTTTGTCCATGTATACTTCGGCTACTGCCTGGGCAACAGGAAGAACGGTCGTGGAGCCGGCAACCGAGATGGTTCCGGCAGGTTCGGACGGAGTGTCTGTGCCGACACATCCGGCCGAGAGAACGGCAAGAGCGAGGACTGCTGCGGTAAGGATGGCAGCAAGACCTGCTTTGTTGAAACGCTTTGCACTACGCATACTAATTACACCCGGAAGATTGACGCCGTTATGCGTCAGCTTCCGCTCATTCTGTTGAGGATAATCCGGTATAGTGATGATCGACATAGTCTCCTGCGGTCACTATCGCAACTATTCGGATGCAGAGTTTCTATTCACCTATTGTGCGTATAGAGATTCTATAGATGTCAATAAATATTGTTGGTGACATAGAGTATTATCAAGTTATGGAAATCCGGAAAGTGCAGGTTACAGGCGGGTCGTCGTATGTGATTTCTCTGCCGAAGGGCTGGGTGCGCCAGCAGAAGATTGAGAAGAATGATCCTGTCGGGGTAATTGCCCAGGCGGACGGGACGCTTCTGCTGACGCCGAATCTGACGTATGACAGTACGATCCGGATTAAGGAGTTTTCCCTGAAGGATTATCCGGTTCCGGATATGCTGCTGCGGTCGCTGATTGGTGCCTATATTTCCGGGTTTACGACGATTCGTGTTACGTCTGCCGGCCGGATTCCGCCAAAGGTGCGGCAGGTGGTGCGGAAGTTTACGCAGATGACGATCGGTCAGGAGGTTGCGGAGGAGAGCGACAACAGTATTATTCTGAAGGATATTCTGAATCCTTCGGAGATGCCGTTTGAGAATACGATTCGCAGGATGTATGTGATTGTGAAGGCGATGCATGAGGATGCGCTGTATGCGCTTGAGCAGGGACGCCGTGAGCTTGCGGAGGATGTGTCTGCACGTGATACGGATGTGGATCGTCTGCACTGGCTGGTGCACCGGCAGTTTTCTCTGATTGTGACGAATCCTGCATTGTCGCGGAGGATGGAGATTGCTCCTTCGAAGGCTGCGACGTATTATCAGATTTCCCGGATTATTGAGCGGGTGGGGGATCATGCGGTGGCGATTTCGGAGGCGGCGCTGGTGCTGATTGATATGCGGGTGGATCATACGGTTGTTGCGAAGGTGACGAAGGCGGGGGAGGCGGCGCTGGATATTTTCAACCGGAGTATTAAGGCGATTTATGCGGATAGTATTCCGGAGGCGAATGCGATTATTGAGGCGGCGGATGATCTGCTGCCGGAGTATCATGCGCTGTCGGTGCTGACGCAGAAGATGAAGGTAAAAGAGGCGGTTGCACTGACGACGATTGCGAATAGTATGCACAGGATTAGTGAGTACAGCTCGGATATTGCGGAGATTCTGATTAATCAGATGGTGGGTGCGGAGGGGAACTGAAAGGATGAGAATTTCTCTCAACCCCTTTTTCGATGTGATGTGACGAAAGTACTTTGTAGTTTTTTCTGGAAGCTGTTGGTGGGGGAGTGGTGAGTGGGATACCTGAAAAAGAAAACGCAGATAACGCAGATGCGTCGCTTCGCGCCGCTGCTTCGCTCGTCGCATTTGCTCTTCGTCGCTCGCCATCCCGCCCAGAGCTGGGCGGGCGGCGTTGCTATCGCAAGCGCGACGGCAAATGCTCGCGAAGCTCCCACTCATCCCTTATCCTGCAC